>DAHWQN010000062.1 GCA_027340645.1 Microcaldota archaeon | reverse complement strand
GATTATAACAAACTCTGACATGCGGAATCAGGACTATAACATTAGGAGGACTGCCGTAGACATGAACATACCTCTTGTGTTGAATGCGAGGCTCGGAAAGGCCATTGCAGACTCAATTTTCTCTAGTGAACTTGAAGTTGCTGAGATGCGTGATTATTGGAATGCGGGCAATTCATAAAAATGCAAGTTTTCATTGTACCGTTTTTCTTCTGCTTATATAACTTCGCTAACAGTACAATCGGAAAAATCAATATGTTTTACAACAGATTTCTGAATATTGTGCACAGGATGCCCCAGCCATCCCCGAAAGTGCGCAGCTTGCCTTGTCCACTATCCCTTTTCTTCTCAACGCTCGGTATCTCTATTACTTTGAGATGCTTCTTCGCCGCCATTATGCTTATCTCAGTTTCTATTGCAAACTTATTTTCCTTTAGTGCAAGTTCGTGTATCTTATCCTTGCGGAATGAACGATAGCCATAGCAAAGGTCTGAGTAGTGCGCATGAAAAAAGGAGTTGACAAGTATTACGAATATGCGATTGCCGAACCTTCTCATAATCGGCATATCCTGCGTGCCACCACCTGTGATAAACCTTGAACCCATGCATATGTCATAACCTATCTCAATGCTGTCGATCAGGAGCCTCATCTCCTTCGGCTCGTTGGAAAGATCCGCATCGATAGAAATAAGGATATCGCCTTTTGCTTCGGCAAACCCTTTTATTAGAGCGGAGCCCTTACCCCTGCTGTCGTATATTATGCGTGCACCCATCGAAGCAGCAATAGGAACTGTCTTGTCCTTTGAATAACCGTCTATAACTAAAACCTCGTAGCTTGCGCCTTTCAGAACGTTGTCAACACCGTTTATGACCTGCTTTATATTGCCCTCCTCGTTCAGGGTTGGAATTATTACAGAAATATGTGGCTTGTGGTTTTTGCGTGTTTGCATGTTCATGCCCTGAATTTTTGTGGTATTCTATTCATTACAGAATCAGGTAGTTCTGGGAATCCTGAAGCTATTATCTTCATTTTTCTTGAGGTCTTCTCAACTATTGTCATTGATGCGTAGGCAGGCTTGAATGGAAATCCGGTAATGTCATCAAAGCCATATATTTCTTGCGCTATACATTCTTGCTGTACCTTATGAGCTACTGCAATAAATGAGTGCTCATTCCTGCTGTCTATGAAGTCCTTTGTCCTTTCAAACACTGACTTGGTGCTCTCAAATCTTGCACCCGGAATAAATTTGTATAAGCCACCGTGTGGATCAGATTCATTGAAGTTATATTGATGCCTTTCCCACAATCTTTTGTCTAGAGTTACATCAAGAGAGACTTCATTACTGATTATTGCAGCTGTTTGCCTGGCCCTGAGAACAGGACTGGAGAAGATGGCATCGAACTTGAGCTTCAGCAGCTCCTTCGCTGTCTTTTTCGCCTGTGACACACCACTGCGCGTAAGGGAGTATTTGTCTTTGTGATCTGAAAGGATATTCCTTACGTTGGAAATGCTTTCTCCATGCCTTACAAAAACTACAAGCTGCGACATAGAAGTACCTAAACATAAATGTTATATACCAACTCTACGTAAATAAATACATAATGGTATATAGTGTTTTTGATGGGTACAGGAAAATTGTTAGGTTTAGGGCTTACCGCTCTGAAAAGTAATTTTTCACAACTTGAACATCCGTATAAATTGACTTTCTCGATAACTTATGGGTGTCAGAGCCGATGCCTGACATGCAATATATGGCAGATAAAACCAAAGGGAGAACTTTCGCTCCAGGAGATTCAGGAGTTTGCGCATAAGAATCCATATTTCAGATGGTTAGAGATAACTGGTGGTGAACCTTTTCTCAGGAGCGACATTGTAGAAGTAATAAGGGCATTCAAAGAAACATCTAAAGGTCTTTATATAGTGACCATGCCGACGAACTCGCTTAGCAATCACGAAATGATAATAGGTAAAATAAGGCAGGTACTTGAGATGGGTATTCCACGCCTTTCCATAACGCTTAGCCTGGATGGCTATCGGGAACTGCACGACAAGATAAGGGGCATACCTGGAAACTTTGACAAAGTGATGGATATGTATAAGAGACTCGCGGAGCTGCGTAAGCAGTATCCGGGGCTATTTGTGGTGTTCGGATATACTATGAGTAAGTTCAACCAGGGACTTTTTGAAAAGACTTATCAAAGTGTGAAAGAGCTGTTTCCAGAAGTAACATACAACAACTTTCATCTGAATGTCGCGCAGATATCCGACTCTTACTACCAAAATGGCGAACTTGACATAAGACCAGACAGAAAAGAACTTTCAACTGAAGTAGAGAGCATAGTCCGCAAGAGGCACTTTGAACTTGGGGCCATACCGATAGTAGAAGGCGCATTCCTAAAGAAACTCGTAGATTACATAAAAACAGGTGAATCTCCGATTAAAAGCAGAAGCCTCGATGCGTCGCTCTTCATGGACAGCTATGGAAACGTATATCCATCAATAATGTGGGGGAGGATAGTAGGAAACATACGCAACACAGACTTTGATCTTATGCCCATATGGAAGAACGCAGACGCTGAAGAGGTAAGGAAATTGATTAAGGATGGCAAAGAGCCGAACTCATGGACTGCGTGTGAGGCATATCAGAGTCTAGTAGGAAGCATAGGCAACTTGCTGTGATATGATTACCTGCAGAGCAATGTCATACGAGTCTACCATTTATGAAATCTGTTACAAGAGCAGCAACTGCTTGAGCATTCGAGTAATGGGAGGTATGCCTTCCGCCATTTATGATTCTGACAACGCTTCCGGTTATCTCCTTATTGAATACTTCTGCAAATTTTGAAGGTATGACATCATCATTCTCTCCCCAGAGTATTAATGCAGGAATCTTTATTCTTGAAAGCTGCTTCGGAGTGAGCTCGCTTTCTGTGAATTCATCTTCTAATATGCTTTTTATTACATACTCCTTGGCATTTAGCTGAAGCGCTTTCTTCAATAACTCTTTTTTATACTGCTCCCTTTTTTCTGTACCTCGGACCTCATCAAAGAAGCTGCGCAAGCCTCCGGCATCTTCAAGTATTATACCATTCACATCAGAGTAGGTGCTAGCGTATGCTGCAGTAATCCAACCACCATAGGAGTGACCCATCATGAATGTACCCTTTATGCTCTCTCTCTTTATTATTAAGTGCAGTATGTCTTTTTGTATCTCTACATTGTAGTTTATTCGCGGAGCCTCGGAAGTTCCATGACCTAGAAGGTCAGGAATACATACCGTATAATTTTCAGGAAGAAACTCGATGAACCTCGACCAGCTTCTTGAGTCTGCGGCAAGGCCATGCACTAAAACAAGCGAATCCGACTCGCCATAATAAAATTTGTAATGCACCACACCGTATTCAGTTTCTATTTCTTTATCTTCTAAGTCATGGTACTGCATTGCTACACCAAATCTTGTTTCTCAAAGAGCGATCTTACCATAAGTAGTAGATGCCCTTCCTCACGCAGTCGCCTTGAAGCATAAGGCAGCCAAGACCTTCCAAAGGGCAAATATAAGAATACATGTTCACGCTTTGCCAACTTTGTGGCATAATTGTTGCGTATGCCGTTCAACATCGCATACATCGGCCTTTTCCCTGTTTTTTTGCTTAACCTAAAGGCTAAATTTATCATTGCAGGATCATGCGTCGCTATCATGAATTGTGCAGAGCTCTTGAAAAGTCGATGCATAAGTTCGGCATAGTTTTGTGTAATCTGCGCTCTTGTTGTAAATGCAGTGTTGGCATCTTCTTTGTACGCCCCCTTAACTAAACGTATTATCCCATCTCTACTTAATAATTCTTCAATGTCGTTTCCTGTTCTGCGGAGGTATGCCTGCATACATATGCCAACCCTGCCTCTTCGTAATTCCGAATAATACATCCGCTTTGTGTCAGCCACAGTGTTATGACCCTCCATGTCAAGCCAGGTAAATACGCCATTCTTCCTGGCAATCTTAGCTA
>DAHWQN010000061.1 GCA_027340645.1 Microcaldota archaeon | reverse complement strand
AAGCCCATGTTTGTGTATATGCTTTTTATATTGTTTATTGTACTCCGAAGTGGATGGCGCATCGCAATCGGCGCGCGCTCTACATTTATAGACACGTCATACTTCTTGAATTCCTTTCCTTTCCAGGATCGGTTTGAGATTATGTCACGGGTTACTTGATCGATCATAGCAACATCTCCACCAGTATCTGCGCTTACGCCGTTTGCCGTTATACTTATTGCCTTTATTCTGGGTTTTTCCTTAACTGATATAAGGCTTCTCGATTCAAGATGTTTCAGAGATTCGCCCTCTTTTTTAGCAAGCTCCGCATAAGTATCAGGATTCATTGACAGTTCGGTTAATATGGCACCCTGTTTTATCCTTCCCTTGTAATCTTTGCCTTTTTGAGTTATTGAAATAATTCCAGAGTGTACTTCCGCGAACCTCATTTTCAGGCACCATTGAAGACCTATGCGTTGCTCTTCTGACAACTCTACTGCATTCATATCCTTTGATTTAAGGAATTTTAGCAGGTCTTCTTCTGGCAGACCATGAGCTGCATACTTTTTGCCTTCCTTGGAAAATGATATCTCATAACTCGGCTCTTTATCTATGTTGACGTAAGATAACTTTGAAAGATTCTCAAGCGCCCATAGCGCTTCATCGCGCCCTAGACCAGAACTTGAGATCAACTCATCAAGATGCAATGTATGCTTCTTTTTAAGTACCGAGAGTACGGCAATTTCATACCGGTGCATGGAAACAGTATTATAAACAAACCAAACCAATATAAGCCATAGCGTTAATACTCTTACGAGGAGAACAAATGCTTAAGGAGTATATAGCTGAAATGTTTGAACCAACACTCCTGTTCGGTGTTTTTGCAGGTATGGCTGGTCTTTCTGCAGCATCTTACTACAAGAATTATAGTACTCTGCTCGGGATAATTGCCATTGCAGGAGCGGTTATTGCACAGATGGCAGTTAATCTAATAGATGACTACTCGGATTACAAGACTGGATTAGACAGGGAGACAAGCAAAACAAAATTCAGCGGAGGCAGTACGCTAGTTGTTGGAAAGAAGATAAGCGCCAGCGTGATGCTTTGGATTGCTGCTGCTGCGTTGATCATAGCAGGAGCCATTGGCGTTTACTTACTGTCTAATTCACATGCCATAATACTGCCAATGCTGGTTCTTATTGCCATAGGTGGAATTGCAGCGCTTTTCTATGCACGATACCTAACACATGTGCCACTCTTTGCAGAGCCGTTTGTTGCTGCATGCTTTGCTTTTATAGGGATAGGCGTATTTATTGTTTCCTCTGGCAGAACTACTAATGCATTATATGCTGCATTGGTGTGCATTCCGTGCGGCATACAGGTTGGGGTAGCAACGCTCACTAACGCCATTCCTGATAGGAAGCCTGATAAAAAGTATGGTAGGAGAAGTTGGGCTGTGATGTTGAATGACAACAAAAGATCTGGAATTTTGTATATAACATTCGAGGGCATTGGTTATGTATTGCTTATTTTTGGTATGTATGCAAGAATCCTACCATATACGTTCAGCATAATGCTAATATTTATACCGATATTTCAGTACATAGCAATGAATATAATGAAGTATAGGAATGCTAAATCATATGAAAAGGTGATGGGCGTAAATGCGGCAGTAACTATGAGTTACATGCTCATGATATCTATTGCATTTATACTTGCATTTGTATAGCGTGACATGCAAAATTAAATTTATGGTGTATCCTTGATCTTTGATTATATAAGAGAAACCCGGGAACCTACACTGCTGCTTAGTGCACTTGCAGGACTTGTTGGCCTTTCAGCGGCAATATATTACGGAAACGCTTCAATCAGCATTGGCATACTTACCATAGCTGGTGCGATACTTGCCCAGGCAGCAGTAAACATGATTGACGATTATGTAGACTTCAAATCCGGTTTGGATAAAGAAACGGATAAGACAAAGTTTAGCGGAGGCAGTGGACTTTTAATAAGCGGTAGGGTGAAACCCAGCTTTGTTTTGATCTTTGCATTGGTGTTGCTGGTCGTTGCTGGGATTATTGGTGCATATGCCTTGATTAACGCTGCACACGTCGCATTTGTAGTGTTCCTGTTTATCATTGTAGGTGGTGCGGGGGTACTATTTTATGCGAAGTACCTAGTACGCGTTCCGTTCTTTGCAGAGCCTTTTGTTGCGCTTAGCTTTATGCTAATCGGTGTTGGGGTGTTCTTAGTATCTAGCAACAGCATGATGCATATTTTGAATGTTTTAGCTGTGTGCTCGCTTGCAGGCATACAAATAGGTGCAGTGCTTATAACAAATGAGATACCTGACATTAACGCCGATAGGAAGTATGGAAGAAGGAGCGGTATCGCATTATCGGAAGGCCCGGCCAGAGCATGGCGATTGTATGTAGGCTTTCAGGTTTTCGGATACGTACTGCTTATTGCAAGCATCGTTGCCGGGATACTGCCTTTAACATGTCTACTTGTTCTGCTCTTCATTCCTGCTGCTTTTTATATTGCAACAGGAATAATAAGTTATAAGAATGCTAAGGCATATGAAAAGATAATGAAAGTTAGCGCTTTGGTTTGTATGGTTTATATGTTGGTATTATCTGCAGGCTATCTGCTTTACTTGATGTGACATGATGCACAATGCTCTTGAATCAACAATCACAGTTCCTGAAGAGGTAATGGAGTGTCTGAATCGCGTTAATGAGAGAATATCTAAGCTTGAAGTCACAGAATTTATAGAGGACGGTCTTTATTGTCCGGCTATGCATATACTTAAAGAGAAAGGAAAGATGCTGCGCCCCGTACTTGTATTTATGGGGGGTATTTACATAGGGCATCAAAACCCTGATGATTTTGTTGATATCGCCATAGCCGTTGAACTGTTGCATACATCATCCCTTATACATGATGATATCATAGACAAAGATATTAGAAGACGGGGAGTAGAGTCAACACACGTTCGCTATGGCAATGAACTTGCTCTTCTAGCTGGTGACGCACTGATTTCTAGTGCAATACAACGCATATCCGGTTATGGAAAAAGGCTTATAAGCATAATGGCCAGGACAGCTATGGAGATGACTGCAGGAGAGGCCCTTGATTTCAGATTCCAGCGTAGTGGAACAGTGCCAAGCTTGAGTGAATATAATAGGATTGCCTATCTGAAAAGTGCCTCGTTGATAAGAACGTCAGCGTCTGTTGCTGCTTCTTATAAGACACCTGAAGATGAATCTGCACTCGGTGAGTTCGGCAAGAATTTCGGAATGGCATTTCAGATACGGGACGATGTATATGATTTCATTGATGGCATTGAAGGAAACAAATCATCTTCACGTCCTAATGTAATAAAGAGTATAATGAAGTCTGCTGTTAGCGAAAAGGAGGCTATAATGAAGTCTGTTGAGATGAACAACGAATATATAATGAGTGGGCTTAATGCACTCGATGAAGACAGAAGACATATCTTCGAGAAGTACAGTGATATGGCTATGCTCAACAGAGAGAACCTTCTCTAGCTTTGATGCTTCTGGCATCCTCTCCTATCTGAATGATAGGTAAGTTATGTAACCGGACATGTGACATCTCCCCACCAGTGAACGGTGTGGGCTTCCTTTGCGTTCATGCAATCAGAGCTATAGATTGTGGGCCTTCAATTTAGATCAATGTCCCAGTGACATGACCATCCAACCGGTTGGAGGACACGCTAAACACAGTTATGTCTGGCGGATCATGGGTGCAATACACTAAAGGCGTCGTTACCTACTACAATGAAATTGGAACAGTTGCTGCAATATATGATGACTAGGATACTTTTATAGGTTCGTTTAATGCTTTAGGGTTTTTTGCCCAGTATTATGTATCCTATGCCTGATGTGAGTTCAAGCTGCTTTATTTCTTTGAAGCCTACGCTCTTCAACTTCCGTTGAAGGCCTTTCTTGTCGAACGTTTTTATGCTGTGCACGAGCCATTTATAGGATCCGTTGTCGACAAAAAAGCCCAGGAAACGCATGTATAACGAATATATTTCGAAGAAATAGCGCTTTGATTTCTCATTCGGCATCGCCATATCAACGAAAACGAATCCGCCTCCTTTC
>DAHWQN010000060.1 GCA_027340645.1 Microcaldota archaeon | reverse complement strand
CAGCATGGCTATCACAAGCAGTATGGCATCTGCCCAGACTATGTAGAATGCATGGCTGAGCTTTGACTTTACACTAGATTCTCCTGTGCCAACAACCAGCTCGTCTGATATTATAATCTGTGCATCTACCCCGGTTCCCACTACGGCTATCATTCCTGCAACAGCGGCAAGGTCAATTGTTCCCACCGTACCTATTATAGATGCAATTATGAAGAGCTCTGCGACTGTTGTGAGTACTATAGGCGCAACTAAGAATAACCGCTTGTACCTTATGCTTATCGTAATTGCAACGGCTATGATCGCAAGAAGCAGAGCTATCACGCTTATGACTTCAAAGTGATAACCAAGTGTTGGGGGTGTGGTGAATGGTGCACCTACTATTACACTTACAGGCAGCGCTCCTCCGCTCAATACGCTTGCTATTGTTGTCGATTCGTTCTGCGCGCTTTGTATCTTCTGCTGTATTGTAGTCCCATTCTGCGCTGTTCCGGTTATCTGATATGCCTCGTTTATGCCACCGTTGGTTACTCCAGGATTAAGGACAGGGGATGAGAGCAATCCAACAGCAGGCCATGTCTCAAGCGTTACGCCTCCTGTCAGGTTTCCTGTCTGTGCGAATGTAGGAAGCATTTGCTTCTGTGTTTTCTCTGATACAGTATAATTAAGCAACTTCAGATTCTGGATTATGCTTGTGTTTGTATTGTTTGCCAATACAACAGTAGCATATCTGCCCTTGTTGTTTGTAAAGAATGCGTTGACACTTGCCCAGCCCGTGGAGTTGCCAAGAGTCTCTACGGGTATTGTCTGGTTTCCAAAAGCGAGTGCAGAAGACATAGCCTGCTGTGCAGTCTGCAGCGTTATGCCCTGCCCAGTTATCAGAGACGAGTTCAGAAGCACTATGGCATTTGTAGGCCTGTCAAGGAACATATACAAGGGCTTGTTTGCTTGCCCGAACGCAACCTTTGCGAAATGCTTTGCAGCATCTGATGTTACGTAAAAGTTAACAATCCAGGTCACGTTGCCTCCAGACACAGTATAAGAAGGCTGTATGCCTCCACTGCCGCCAAGTATGTCAGAGCCGTTGACAGCGACCTCTCCATTCACTATGCCCTGGAATATTCCCTGGGCTTCTATTACGGCTACAGTGCTATTAATGTCATTCTGATTGGTTGTCGGAATTATAAGATATACGGCAGAATCGCCTATGCCCTCTATAGTGACCTGTTTAAGGCCAAATGTCGATACACGTTGCTGCAGTGTTGAGAGAAGCGTACTCATGGTTCCGGGGTTGACTGAGTGCTCAAGCGTTACGGGTATTTCTGTGCCGCCGGAGAACTCTATTCCTAGATGTATTCCATAATAAACGTCAGCTGTTGCAAGGAGTGCAACTATAAGTATTAATACCAGTATCCTCCTGTCCTTTAAGTAGTCAATTCCTATCATGTCCTATCCCTCCGCTTCTTGAAGAACAACACCAGAGGCGCATTGAAAAGCCACGTAGTGAGTATGTCACCTAAAAGGCCGAATAACACGACACCGGATATCTCGTAATATGTAGGCACATATGCATATAATGACACTGCAAACAAGACACCGAATGATACTATTGCAGCAGCAGTCATTGTGAGCCCGGTCTTCATTGATGCGAATGCACGGTCCTCCGGAGTTCCTTCGTGACGCTTCAGAACACGCACTGCATTAAGCAAGTCTGTGTCTATGGCATAGCCTATTAACATTAGTATTCCTCCTATGCTAGTTATTCCAAGTGGTATGCCGAACAGCGCCATGGCACCTATCGCCACTACTATATCGTTTGCAGCACCAAATACAACAGCAAATGCAGGTCCCGGAGATCTGAATATGAAAAATACAACTATTGATATGATTATAAATGCTATTATTATAACGTATTCAAGCTGCCCTAGGAAGTAAGATCCAAGTGTAGGAGTAAGCTGCTGATATGAATATGTTGTAAACGGTATTATTGATTTCAATGTGCTTATGGTCTTGTTCTGGTACAATGAACCGGCCTGCGCATATGCGCTCTGTGCCTTTGCATTCATTGCGCTTGGCGATTCATTCGCAACAACGCTTACATTGCCTATGAATGGCCTTAACGTAACAAGTTCGCTTGCAAGAGATGACCTCATCCCTATTATCGAGGCATTTTCTTCCTGTTGTGCCACAGCGAGCTCTGACTGAATAGATGCATTATCCGGGGAAGAATTAAGTGCGATGTGGAGAGTTGTTACATTTAGCTGGCTGGCCGAGTAATTGCTGCTGAATGCATACAAGTTGACTATGTCCTGCTCTGCGCTTGCTATGCTCTCGTTTATTGCAAATGTTATCTGGAGACCTCCTGGGCTCGTCTGTATTGAAGGGCTTGGAACATGGAGTTTTGAACTCACTTCGCTGGCAAGAGCTTGTTGATTCACAGATGCATTAGTCTGGATTGTGAGGCTTACTCCACCGGCAAGCGATGAATCCAGCACAATATGCTGCGATGCAATTATTCCAAGCACAAGCAAAACCAAAGGTATAATTACATAGTATTTCGCGTGTTTGCTCTTGTAAATATTTGGCAGTGTGACCATGGAATCTTTCCGGCAAACTTATTGGCAGATACTCTGCACTAAGAAGTTATACTAGTTATTTATGCAAGAAGGTTTTTATGCGTTTGTGGAAGCATTAATTATCAGGAACTTGGCACTTATATGCCATCACCTCGTCAAAATTCAAACCTTCACATTTTATATCATATTTGTACACAGTGATGCACAAAAAGACGTGAATTGTGACCTTTTTCAGACCGAAGAACCAATTTTCAAGATTAAAGACTTCTTTCAGCCTTGAAAAGACCCTTTCGACAGTCTATCATTTATCATACTTCGGATCCGCGGGATTCTCAGTCTTTCGCAACTAGCATTGATACATCATCACTAACAAATCCACCAATAGAGCAACTTCCTATATTGTATTTTGTACAAGAAAGAAGAATACTCTGCCCGATATGACCAGATTCTAATAATGAGTAGGGGCACATTAGATAGGGATATGTGGACTGAATTAAGATTTCTAATTCAGCCGTATTGCTTCATGAACTTGCCATGTAGGGCGCGCACAAAGCCGTATACTATGACCATAAGTGATAGGACTATTAGTGAAACACCTATGGTTATTGTTGTAGTATAGTGCAGCGGCTCTTGAAGCACAAGTATGGTTCCGACGAAAAATATGTATATGCCCCAGTATATGCTGTTGAATATGTGCCAGCCTGCATGCCTTTCCCTGTAATGCAGCACGCGGCGCATCCGTGCGTCATGATATGCAGCAGCCTTTTCATAATTTGATGAGCTTTTTGCCATTTAATCACAGTTATACATAGCAGCAAACAGCTAAAAGGATTGCTGGATATGCGATTCTTCCAACAGTTTAGCTCAGATTCAGCTTAAGGCCGAACTTGCGATAGTTGAAAATAGATCTTCCTGTAGCGGTATTCCACAACCCCTCCGCTCTCTTGGATATTATTGACACATGTTGTCCTTTCTTTATCTTGCTGTTGTGTACACCGTACAAGCTTTTCGTGTCTATTGTTAAAATAGAATCGGGTGGCAGAATTACAGCCTTTTTATTTATCCAACACATAATGTTCTCATTTTTTACATATACAGTAACTGTTTCTCCAGATTCACATTCCACGTTGTAGAATCCGACAAGGAACCCCTGGCGTTTGTCATCTACAAGCGAGACCTCTGAGACTCTCCCGTTTGCAACTATTCTACCATTAACTATTTTTGCAAGACTTTCCATAGAACTCTTTTTGCCCCTGTTCCTCTTTACAAATTCGCCGGTAGCCAACGACCGTGCAAATATTCCGTGGGTTAAGAGTTTTTCTGCTTCTCCAACACTTACAAGATGATCCAAAACTCCAGCGCTTCCTGACTTAGATTGTGTAGCCAATTTGCGCACCATGGCGTCTATTTTATCAGCATGTTTTGCCTCATATATTATAATGGATTTATTGCCTGCTGATGCGGCAAGAGGCAGAAGAGTATGTTTCTTCACAAAAAAGTTGTCGAATTGTATTTCCGGGACGGCCCTGCCTCCAGTACAGTCAGCATCAAGGATAGGCAGATCCAGTGCGATTGACGCACCAAT
>DAHWQN010000005.1 GCA_027340645.1 Microcaldota archaeon | reverse complement strand
GACTCAGGTACATGGTCAAATGAGTGGCTTCTTTTATCAATAGTGGTACAGAATGGGAATGCGGTGATGTATTTATCAACCAATCCGGGAATCTATGGAAGCGAGATGGGACAGAACGCTTCCAATGTTTATACTGTGGCAAATGACGGTGGTTATATAGGATTGGTTGGTGACGCCGCTGGCAGCAGCACAATACAGTACTGGGATGGAATAATAGTAAGGGCCTATCCGCCAAACGGTGTTATGCCATCTGCTCTTCTTGGCAGTATAATCCCTATCCAATCAACTTGCACTATATCTTTAGGGCAGGGCACCATTGACTTCGGTGTTTTTGGTTCTGGAAGCAGCATAGGCACTGTGAATTCAATAACTGATACTAATTCCGGCAATACGAACGCGAACGTGCTCGTGTATGGAAGTGGTTGGAGCTCGGGAAGCAGCAGTTTCGGAGTAAGCAATACTGTCTGGTCCGGAACTGTCAACTCGCCATACGGCTCGTCTACGCGACTTTCCTCGAGCCCTGTCAGCACAGGCATACAGGTTTCAGCTTCTGGAAACAATAACATATATTTTGGAATCGGAGTGCCTGGCGGTGCGCCTGAAGGTTCTTACACACAGACAATAACAATAGAAAATAGCTGTTAGTGCAAAGAGCCGATTAGCCAGAGCAAGATATTTAAGCGTATATGTGCATTTCTACCTGAAATTATGTGATTGTATGAAGGTATCTTTGGTCCTAAGTGTTTCTATCACAGCAATTATAGCGGCTTTAGGAATGGCAGCATTTGGTTTAGTATTCGCGAGCTCTGGAACTGTTTCGGCTTCTGCAAGTGTAAGCAATTCTGTTTATGTAAGCGCCGCCCCTTCATCGAACACATTTGGAAATGTTTATCCGGGAAGTACATACGACACAAACGTACTCTTTGTTGATACCGATAATGGTGGCAATATTGAATCAAATATAATGATAAGCGGTGCTGGTTGGACATTCGGATCCAACTCAATCGGAGTGAGCAACACCTTATGGAGCGGTGCTTCGCAATCGTCTTATACAGGAACTGCACTTACCGGTACGCTTGCAGCTACAGGTTTGATTATACCTGGAGCAACTTTTAGCGCCCCATCACCAAGCAACAGCATATACTTCGGGCTTGGAATACCTGCAGGCACAGCCGGAGGTTCATACACACAGACAATAACAATAGAAAATAGCTGTTAGTGCTGAAATGAAAGTAAAGTACATGTGCGCGTTGCTTGCCTTTTTCGGGCTTATTACAGCGCTCCCAATGGTTTATGGGCAGTTAGGAGAGCAGGCTGGACAGCCTACACTAAACGTAAGCCTTGGAAGCAGCACAACTTTCAACTACACAATACTGAATTCTGGATCGACACCTATAAACTATAGCGTAATTCTTCCTACACTGAACACCATACCAAACAATGCAACACCTGCAGTTACAGTAAGTCCTATGAATGGAACCCTTCTGCCGCATTCGCAGCAGGAGATGACGATTGATGTATCGATGCCTTCGGGGGATAAGACAGGCCTAAAGTGGCTTGGTATAGTGCAGGTAGTTGAAATTAATGCTAACAAGAACTCTTCAGCAGGCATAGGTGCTACGATAAATGCAGGAATCGCCAAGATATTGACAATATACTCTGTTGCAGCAAAGCCCTTACCGTTTATTGTAATAGCGGCCATAGTAGTTGTAATTATTTTGGTGGTTGTAGCAGTTGCCTACTTACTCATCAGGCGCAAGAAGGTTCATAATAAACGCAAACGGCGTGCGCGATAAGCAAATTTGCTAGACATATAATTCAGCTGACCCGTAACTTCTTGCGGAGCAGTTGTATATGGATGAAGTACGCCATAGCTAATGCAAGAAATGCGATTATGTATACTGGGTAGGCCTTTAGGTTTCTTAATTTAGTTGCAAGAATTTAATTAAAAATGCAAAAGCTATTTTAAGTGCAAAACCCCATGCAGATATATTACTATATATTAATAAATTAGTTTGGTGTTGAGTCAAAATTCTGTTTTTCCTCACTAGCATCGAGAAGGCGCGCATCTGTAACATGAGAAGAACTGTCCAAGCGCATGAGCCTCACTCCGCTTGCAGCACGGCCAGTTATCCTTATTGAAGATATTGGTATTGTTATGCTTACGCCTTTTGAGTTTATGAGCAAAAGCTGCTGGTCCTCTCTTTCGACAAATATTGCCTTGGTGACCAGACCGGTCTTGTCATTGGTCTTTATGTTAATCACTCCTCCTCCGCCCCTGTTCTGTGACCTGTATTTTTCTATGTCGGTAAGCTTTCCATAGCCCTTCTCCGTTACAGTAAGGATCATTCCTGCCTCATTTGTAGCAAGCACATTCTTTGCTTTATCGTCCTTCATGCGAATGCCGCGTACGCCCATAGCTGCCCTACCTGTAAACCTCAGTTCCTGTTCCTCAAACTTGATTGACTTGCCGTTCCTTGTAACTATAACAAGATATTTCTCCTTGTTGTACATTATGGCATCTGCTATTTTGTCATCATCGTTAAGAGTTATGGCACGGATACCGGTTGATCTCGGATGTGAAAAGAGCTTTGCTTCACTCTTCTTAACAAGACCTTTCTCGGTAAGGAATACCATCTTTGAGTCTATGAAGCTCTCCACATCCATCATCTGTACGATGCGCTCGTTTGTTATATTAAGAAGGTTTACTATGGCTTTGCCCGATGAATAGCGCCCGCTCTCTGGAATATTATATGCCTTAAGCCAGTATGACTGCCCTTTATCTGATATGAACAGTACATAATTCTTGTTGTTGCACGTTATAATCTGCTTTACGAAATCCCCTTCGTTAAGGTTTATTGAGATAACTCCTTTGCCTCCCCTGGCCTGTTCATGATAATTGCCCATTGACATGCGCTTTATGTAGCCGCCGTTCGTGAGTATCAGCGTTACTTTTTCGTTGCTTATCATATCTTCATCAGCGATGTCTATTCCCTCATCGCTGCGCACTATCTCTGTGCGCCTTTCTCTGCCATATTTCTTCTTAATGTCATTCATGTCACTGATTATTATTTCATCCTGCTGCTGCCTGCTTTCTATAATGCCTGTGTACTGGACTATCTTGGCCTCTAGCTCCGATTTCTCCTTCTTCAGTGACTCACCCTCTAGATGTGTCAACCTGCTGAGCTTCATGTCAAGGATTGCATTTGACTGTTTCTCTGATAATCTAAATTGCTCTATGAGATTACGCCTTGCATCAGCAAGCGCATCGCTCTTCTTTATGGTCTTTATTACTTCATCTATGCTTTGAAGGGCTATAACAAGACCATTGACAATGTGCAAGCGGTCCTGCGCAACACCAAGCTCGTACTTGCTCCTCTTTACTATAATTTCTACACGATGATCTATGAACGTGTTTATGAGTTGTAAAACATTCAGGCTTTTCAGGCTTGTGCCTACAACTGCTAGATTGATTATTGGATGCGTGACTTGCAGTTGCGTGTGGTTGTATAGTTGATTAAGTATCTGATTCGGGTCTTCGCCGCTCTTCAGTTCTATGACTATGCTTAATCCTGTACGCCCTGTTTCGTCGCGTATGTCGCGTATGCCTGTGATCTTCTTTTCGCGTACAAGCTCTGCGATTGACTTGATTAATAAGGACTTGTTCACATTATAAGGTATCTCATTTACTACCAGCTTATTTTTCTTGTCATCCACATCTACCTTGGCACGTACTGTAACCTGTCCTCTGCCTGTCTTGTAGCCGTTGTATGAGTTTCCAGACATCACAGCTATGCCACCTGTCGGGAAGTCAGGGCCTTTTATTATGCCAAGCACGTCATCAACTGTAGCGCTGCTATTCTTGAGGCGCAGTATCACTGCGTCGCATACCTCATTGAGGTTATGCGGAGGCATGCTCGTTGCGACCCCCACTGCTATTCCGGAGGCGCCGTTTATAAGAAGGTTAGGAACCCTGCCTGGAAGAACGCTTGGCTCTTTTTCAGTATTATCAAAGTTGGGAACCATCGGCACTGTATCCTTATCAAGGTCTTCTAGTATTTCTTCAGCAAGGCGCGTAAGCCTTACTTCAGTGTAACGCATGGCTGCAGGAGGATCCCCATCTATGCTGCCCATGTTGCCTTGGCCTTCTACTAGTAAGTGATTCATTGAAAAATCCTGGGCCATTCTGACCATAGTCTCGTATACTGCTACGTCGCCGTGTGGGTGATACTTGCCTATAACTTCACCTGTCACCCTTGCACTCTTTTTAGTTGGCTGGGCATGTGTATTGTTTATGCGGTACATGGCATAGAGAATTCTGCGCTGTGCGGGCTTTAATCCGTCTCTCGCGTCAGGTATTGCCCTGCCTATAATAACGCTCATGGCATAATCTATGTAACTCGATTGCAGTTCATCTTCAAGATTGACCTCTTTGATTTTTGACATGATTATCACTAAACATCGAGGAAGTTTACCTCCTCGGCATGATCATGGAGGAATCTGCGCCGCTGCGCCGGATCTATGCCCATAAGCACAGTAAACAAACTATCCGCTATCTGAGCGTCTTTTATCTGCACTTTCTTCAGGATACGGTTCTCCGGATTCATTGTTGTATCCCATAGCTGTTCCGGATTCATTTCCCCAAGACCCTTGTAACGCTGAGTTTCTGCATCTTTGTGCTCGTCTACCCTAATGGAGCTAAGTTCTTCATCAGTGTATATATACTTGTCTTCCTTGCCTATCTTGACTTTGTAAAGTGGAGGCTGCGCTATGTATATGTATCCCGATTCTATGAGCTTCTTCATGTATCTGTAGAAGAATGTAAGCAGCAGCGTGCGGATGTGGCTGCCATCAACGTCTGCATCTGTCATTATTATGACTTTGTGGTATCTTGCATTCTCGACGTTGAATGTCTCTTTTATCCCAGTTCCGAACGCGGTTATCATAGACTTAATCTCCTTGTTGTCAAAAATTTTATCGTAGCTCGCCTTTTCGACATTGAGAATCTTGCCGCGCAGCGGCAGTATCGCTTGCGTGTTCTTGTCGCGTCCCATTCTGCTGCTGCCGCCGGCTGACTCTCCCTCAACTATAAATATCTCTGTTTTTGTTGGATCATTCAATATGCAGTCGGTGAGTTTACCGGGCAGAACTGCGCTGTCGAGCATGCTCCTTTTCCTTGAGAGTTCCCTTGCTTTTCTTGCACTCTCCCGCGCATTTGCTGCCGATACAGCTTTCTCTATTACGGCACGTGCGTCCTGCGGATGCTCCTCAAGATATCTTGAGAATGAGGAGTACACTTCAGTCTCTACTATTGATCTAAGCTGGGCATTCCCTAACTTCTCCTTTGTCTGACCTTCAAATTCCGGATTTTGCATAAGTACGGACAGTGCAGCGCAAAGCCCTTCACGTACGTCTTCTCCGGTTATTTTCACTTCATTCTTACCGCTGCTGTTTTTTGAAATGTAGTTAACCAGCGCCCTTGAGATAGCGGCACGAAATCCAGATACGTGTGTGCCGCCTTCTGTTGTCTTAATAGTGTTGACAAATGATTCAAGCCTTTCTTCATATGATGTGTTGTATTGCAGCGCGTATTCTATTGTAGTAGTATCAACAACCTTTTTGAGGTCTATTATATCTGTAATCGTAGTCGCATCCTTGTTTAGGTATTTTATAAAATCCTTCATTCCATTCTCAGAGATGTAAACCGTTTCCTCAGGTTGTTCGAATCTCTCATCAATAAGTTTTATGCGCAGGCCGCGGTTCAGGTATGTTGTGTATGTGAGGCGTTCTTTGAGAAGCGTGGAGTCAAATGATATGGTTTTGAATATCTCTGCATCTGGCTTGAATGTGACAGTAGTGCCGTGCTCTGTAGTTTCGCCAAGCTCCTCGAGCTGCGATGTTGGCACGCCCTTGGCGAATGTTTGCCTGTACTTTTTGCCGTTCTTTTTTACCACTACTTCAGTGAATTCAGATAGAGCATTTACTACGGTAAGACCGACACCGTGAAGGCCCCCGGATACCTTGTATGCTTCACTGTTGAATTTTGCACCCTTATGCAGGGTTGTCATGATGACTTCAAGGGCGCCCTTGTTGTACTTAGGCATCATACCTACAGGTATTCCGCGCCCGTCATCACTTACTTCTGCTATGTTGCCGTCGTCTTTCTTATAAAGGCGCACTGATATGTTGCGGCAGTAACCTGCCATGGCCTCGTCTACTGCGTTGTCTATTACCTCGAAAAGCAGGTGCACAACTCCATGAGAGCTTGTTGAACCTATGTACATTGCTGGCCTTTTTCTTATCCCTTGAGGGCCTTCAAGCACGACTATCTTTGATGCATCGTACTCGCCCGCACTCTCCCCCATAGAAATCAACGATATACATTGCATTTGAAGGAATATAAAGCTTTTCATGTGGTTTTGACGAGGTAATTATATATCAGTCGTGGCATTGTAAACATTATAAATTTTGCTCATATATTGTCTTATAAGCTTTTGCTGCGAATCGGTTATATGGTGTTGGTATGAACAGGAAACGGATTGTAATTTTAGGTGCCGCGGGGCGCGACTTTCACAACTTCAATATTCTCTTCAGGGATAAGGAAGAGTATGAGGTTGTTGCGTTTACTGCAAATCAGATACCATACATATCCGGCAAGGACTATCCTCCCATACTTTCCGGTAGGCTGTACCCTAAGGGCATCCACATATACGATGAAACTGAGTTGCCTTCACTGATAAAGAGACTTAAGGCAGACGTGTGCATCATGTCGTATAGCGACCAGCCTAATGAGGAAGTGATGCAGAAGTCGAGCCTCGTGAACTCTCTCGGAGCTGACTTCTGGCTTGTTAGCCCAGAACACACTTACATCAAATCTAGGAAGCCGGTGATTGCCGTTTGCGCTGTGAGGACCGGCTGCGGCAAGAGCCAGACGAGCAGATACATACTCAGGCTTCTTAAGAAGAGCGGCATTCGTGCCGTAGCAGTAAGACATCCTATGCCGTATGGCGAGCTTAAGGACCAGATTGTAGAGAGATTTGCCACACTGGAGGATCTTGACAGATATAAGACAACTGTTGAAGAGCGGGAGGATTATGAACCACACATAAAGAATGGGTTTGTAGTCTATGCTGGAGTGGATTATGAGAAGATACTGAGAGCTGCAGAGAAGGAAGCTGACGTTGTGCTATGGGATGGAGGCAACAACGACGCACCATTTTTCAAGCCCGACCTCCTTATAACAATAATTGATCCGCTCCGCGCTGGAGACGAACTTACATATTATCCGGGTGAGACAGTTGCCAGGATGGCTGATGTGCTCCTGATAAACAAGGTGAATTCAGCAACTAAGGCAGAGCTTGCCAGAGTTATGAAAGATATCAAAACAATAAATAAAAAAGCCCAGATTATAAAGGCGAATTCTGAGGTTTACGTGGATGATGCAGATTCTGTGCATGGAAAGAAAGTTCTTATAATAGAGGATGGGCCTACCATAACACATGGGGGTATGATGTTCGGTGCTGGAACGGTTGCGGCAAAGAAGTATCGGGTGGGAAGCGTGGTTGACGCAAGGAAGTATGCAGTAGGGGAGATAAAAAAGACGTACACAAAGTATAAACGGTTAGGAAGGGAATTGCCTGCTGTTGGTTATAGCAGACAAGAGAAAAAGGATCTTGAAACTACAATAAACCGTGCTGAGTGTGATATTGTATTGTCAGCTACTCCTACGAACCTCAATAGTGTGGTAAAAGTGAATAAAACCATAGTCCAGGTAAGCTATGAACTTGAACCGATAGGTAACGGACTTGATAATATAATAAATAGGTTTATAAGTCAGAAAGTCAAATAGTAATACCTGATTTTTGGGTTCGTAACTCAGTTTGGTCAGAGTGGCTGGCTCTTAACCAGCAAGTCGTGGGTTCAAATCCCACCGAGCCCGTGTTTACTCCTTTCTGGATACGGCATACCCTATAGAATCACGCGCTATGTCCTTGATACTTGATTCTTTTATTGATCGTGTATTTTCATTGAATTTCTTTGCTGCGGATGCTGCAAGATCATTGGCCTCTTCCTGCGCGTATTCTATTGAACCGAGATTATTGAACAGTTCGATTACCCATCTCCTGTCTTCTTCTGTTTTCTGGCTTCTTGGTCTTGCGTAAGTCATCTTGAGCCTTTCGAGCTCACCTGTGCTTGCATTCTGCACAGAATGCCATAGTATAAGGGTTTTGGTCCCTTCCATGACGTCATTTCCTATTGTCTTCCCTAGCTTTTCAGCAGTTGCTGTGCAGTCCAGTATGTCATCCTTTATTTGGAATGCATTGCCTATCGGAGTTCCATAATCGCTAATGTGCTCGATGGTTTCTGCATCTGCCCCTGCAATTATGGCCCCTGTTTGCATTGGTCCTGAAACAGAGTAATATGCAGACTTTGCGTATATTGAATCGTAGTAGTCGGCTTTTGTGAATTTTGTTATGTCGTTTACCTCTTTAGTCAGCCTCACATCCTTGTATTGCCCGTATACTGTTTTTAGTATTATGTCAACCGCCTTGTTGAAATATATCTGCCCGTTCGTCTGCATACTTGTGGCTGCTTCATGTGCCATCTTCCACATTATAACATGCAGCGCATCTCCACCTAGTATGGCATAGTCAGAACCGAACAGCTTGTGTGCTGAGGGTTGTCCCCTGCGCAGTTCGTTGTTATCCATTATGTCATCGTGCATTAATATCCAGTCTTCTGAGAGCTGCTGTACAGCTGCAGGAAGCAAGGCATTCTCAACATTTCCACCGTATAGCATACTCCACAACATTAGATAAGAAGGTCTGCGATACTGGCCCAGCCTGTTTACGTACACAGGCATTATCTCGTTTGTAAAGCGCACTGGTTCTTCTTTTGAGAGATAATCGCATATTTTACCGTGAACATCCGCTTTATGAGCGCGTATGAACTCCTTAAAATTCTTGGGTTCTGTTTCCATTCAATAACCTATCGGCAGTTATGCATCTTTAACAATGTCAATTATTATAAAAAGGTATTAAATCAGCATGTATATTACGTCAAAAGGCGTAAGAGGTTGTGTTTACAATGCTGACACATTTAAAAAAGTATTTATATGTGAAGATGTATAAATATAGTGTCTGTTTTGTGGTGTTTGTTGTGAATAATAAAAAAAATAATAAGTCTGAGCGGAAGGCTCAGGTTAATAAAAAGGGTGGGAGTGCACGTACACTTTTGAAGAAGAAGGTATCTGTATCGTCCTCTTCGATTAAGAGCCGCTCCGGAAAGAAGATTAAGTCCATAGTAGGAAAACAGAAGATTGCTTCAGTAGTTGCAGCTCCACAGAAACGCAAGGAGAGTGCCGCTGTTAAGGAAGCGAAGCTGGTTGCAGATGAAAAGGCGCTGAGGCTGGCTACTGAGGCCAGGGCCTCAGTATCAGAGCCGTCCTTCCTGGAATTTATATCGAGAAACGTTGGGACGCGTGCGAATGATATAATAAGTACTTTGATTTCGGGTCCTTTGGTGGATGATAAGATAGCAGAAACACTCAGCCTCAAGCTTAATGAAACCAGGCGCATGCTAAACGTGCTTAATACATACGGCCTTGTAAGATACAACATCAACAAGAACAGCGAAGGATGGCTTAGTTTTATCTGGTATATAGATTTTGAAAGCATCAGTGGTCTTGATGCGAAGATAAAGGCGAGCGCAGTAGGCGTGTCCTTGCCCGATGGCTGCAACGACTTTTTCATATGCAGTTCGTGCTCTAAAACACATAAGATAGTTTTGCCGTTTGAAGTGGCATTTGACAATAAATTTAGGTGCACATGCGGTAAAAAACTTGATACGATAAGTAGAGCTGATGCTGAAAAGATATGCATGACTGCAATAGCTTAACCGCAACCATTATATTTTAACACAATAAATCATCATAACACTAAAGCGAGGTAGGGTAGCCAGGAGTGCCCGCCGGGCTCATAACCCGGAGATCGGTGGTTCAAATCCATCCCTCGCTATTTTATTTGAAATTTTCAGGCAGTAAGGTTATACCCTTCATGTCCGGTATTAAAAGACTTGGATTTTTGGCAATAAGTTATTAGTATTTTAGTGTTTTGATTAGTATTAATATATATTAAACAGCATGATTAGTGGACAGATGGGGTGGTGCACATGGCCGACAACGAGGCAGAAATAATATATGCAAAACTTGCAGAAGAGAGAAAAACAGGCGAACTCTTGCAACTGCCAGGAGATTTTTACAAAAAAGCAGAAATTATAGCAACAAAGGAAAATGAACAAACAAAATCAAACAATGACAAACTTTTAAATACTTTAAAAGCTAAACGGATACAGAAGCTATTGATTTACATAGCATACGATAGGCAGTTGCCACAGAATATACCGGAAGAAGAAAAAACTCTTTATAAAAGGATAAAGGGCGTGCTTGAAGACAGTGAAGGGCACGAGGTTTCCGCTAGAATAAGGATACTGGCGGATATACCGGAAATAGCAACATCATATGGCGGCAAAATAGGTCCGTACAAGGCAAATGAAGAAGTCGAAGTAGACGATGAAGAAGCAGAATTCATACTGAAAAACAATATAGGAAAAAGAATATAGGTAATGATATGAAAATAGCGAATGAGGTAAATACATTTTGCCCTTACTGCAGGAAGCACACTCTACATAAGGTCAAGAACGTTTCAAAAGGGCAACAGCGAGGTCAGAGCAAGGCAACGCGGCGGCACAACAGGGCCATAACTGGTTATGTTGGTAGCGTAGAGCCAAAGATACATCCTAAAAAGTTAGGAAAGAAGCAGAAGGTACTTCTAGAGTGTGCTGTCTGCAAGAAGAATGTTGAAAAGGTATATGGCAAGAGAACAAGGAAAAAGCTTGAGATAAAGAGATAAGGTGAGCAAATAATACTGCAAAAAGAATTTCCTGCAAGCAAGGAGCTTGTTCTTATTAAAATAAAAAAGATAATGCCGCACGGCGCGTATGCGGAGCTGACCGAGTACGGTAAAGATGCATATTTGCCTATATCCGAGATAGCATCGGGTTGGATAAAGAACATACATGAATTTATAAAAGAAGGGCAACGCGATGTGGGGAAGGTTCTTTCTGTAGATGCAGAGCGCGGCTCGATAGATGTGTCGCTTAAAAAGGCTACGAGCAGAGAAAAGTCTGATAAATTAACAGAATACAGCTTGGAAAAGCGGTATGAGAAGTTGTTTGAACAGGCCGCAGCAGCCGCAGGAATAAGTGAAAAAAGTGGCATTGATGAGCTGAAGTCAGAGGCAGCGAAGAGAGTAAACACATATTCAGAATTAATAAACGGAGTAATTCAGGATGAAAAGTTTGCTTCTTTTATAAAGAACAAGAAGTTCGTTGACGCTCTAGCAGAGATAATACACAAAAACATGAAGCCAAAGAGGTTCATAGTGTCGTACCTTACGGATTTGCGCTCGGAAGAGCCAAATGTTGGCATCAAGCAGATAAAAGAGGCACTTGCGGCGATAGAGAAGCTTGGTATAGATGTACTGTATTTAGGCGCTCCGAGGTATAGAATAACTTCCGAAGGAGACAGTTATCTATCCGCAGAAAGCAAAATAAAGGAGGCTCGCGCAGTGCTTGATAAGTATTCCGGCAGCTTATTGTATGAGATGAAAAACGAGAAAAAGGATTGAATGGAACGCACAAAAATATATTACGATAAGAAGCAGACACTTAAGGATCCTGTATTAGTTGTAGGCTTGCCGGGGATAGGAAATGTAGGCAGTTTAGTTGCAGAGCACATAAAAAACGAACTAGAAGGCAAGAAGTTCGCCGTTCTTTACTCACCATATCTGCCTCACCAGGCAATAATGCAAAGCGACGGCGGTCTTCGTCTTGTAAGCAACAGATTCTATCACTGCAAAGATAAGAAGGGCAGGAGCATATTGATACTTGTAGGAGATACTCAACCATCAACAACACGCGGCCAATACGCCATAAACGAAAGGATAATAAGGTTCTTCAAGTCGTTAAACGGCAAAAAGATATTTACCATCGGCGGCTATAACGCAACAAATCAGTACGTTCAAAATCCAAAGGTTTTTGGGGTAGCAAACAGCGCAAAGTTCAGAGCCGAACTGAATGGCAAAGGCGTAATCTTCGGCAAGGCCGCAGGTTCCATATACGGTGCCGCAGGCCTTATACCTGCGCTATCAAAAAGATACGGTATAAATAGCGCCTGTCTGATGGGAGAAACTGGATTATTAGAAATAGATGCCAATGCGGCGAAAGCCGTGCTTGAGGTAATGACAAAGATCCTTGATATCGATATTACATTCTCAAACCTTAATAAGATTAAAAAGGAAACAGAGAAGATAATTAAGGACATAGAAGAGGCATCACGCGCTCAGGAAGGACACGTAGGAAAGGATAACCTTACTTATATAAGATAAGTGCCGAATACCGCTCCATATACAAATAGTGCTATAATCGCAGCTGAGGCCGCGCACGCTACGTTGCTAGTAAATTTATTTCCTATGCCTTTTTCCTCAAAATAGCCGAATAAAGAGTCTACTACATCTCCTATGAATCCAGATATTATGACTACCGCAATGGCTGCCAATGAGAATGAAAGCCCAAAACTGAAGATTAGTGCGACAAGCACAGCGGCGCAAAGGCCTGCCGCAAGTCCAATAATAGATATGCCTCCAGAAATGCCAGCCCGAACAGGCTTAAGTCCGATAAGCATGTATGTTTTTTTGTCAAGCACGCCAAGCTCACTAGAAAACTTATCAGCTGTTATAGCAGCAACGCTTGCCATGTACGCTACTATAATATCTGCTCCATTTATGCCTCCATGAACCTCGGCGATAAAGTAGAGCAATGCCAAAAAGAGCGGTATCGCTCCATTAGCCCACACATTCTTCCAGCCGCGGCTCCTCTCATGTACATTCATCGCCCTTTTCCTAGAGTACTTGACTACTGTGACTCCAGCCGAGGCGATAAGGAAGAATAGCATAGACAGCAAGAACAACGGGCCTTCGGTTCCACCCAGAACAAAAAGCAAAATTCCAAGCACAACTGCCGAAAAAAGCCCCTTCAGATCAAGAGTCAAAATAGATCCCATAAAAACCATATATTTGAAAAAGTCCACTATTAACAAAGCTTTATAAATGCCGCTTTCTTAATAACTATCACGTCTTCTATGTAGGAAGAGTATACTGGTCGCCTTGCCGGTGCATTTACCTGTACTGGCCTCTTCCTGCGGTTGTTCATCAGCTTAGCCAATAACCTTCTATTTCAAAAATCGTTTATTTATATCTTTGTGTGCATTATACTATGCGCTTCAAATCCTAAGGTTATACGATGGCAAAAGAGAAGGGGATAAAAGAGATCGAGGATCTTCCAGGCATAGGCCCCACCACTGCAGAAAAGCTAAAGGCTCTGGGCCACACAACTCTTGACAAGATAGCAGTGCTTGCTCCTCATGATCTTGCAGAAATGACTGGCATGAACGTTGAGAAGGCAAGGGAAGCTGTGGAAGCGGCAAAAGAGGCAACAACACTAGAGTTCAGCACCGGAGTGCAGGTCTATGAACAAAGGAAGGCAATAGGGCGCATTACTACGGGCTCAAAGGAGCTCGACGTTCTCCTAGGCGGCGGAGTAGAAGCAAAAGCCATAACTGAAGCATACGGCAAGTTCGCTTCGGGAAAATCACAGTTAGGGTTTCAGTTAAGCGTAAACGTGCAGCTGCCTATAAACAAAGGCGGCATGGATGGCAAGGCGCTATTCATAGACACTGAATCAACATTCAGGCCAGAAAGGATAGAGGCAATAGCCAAGGCTGCAGGCCTTGATCCAGAGCTGGCCCTATCCAATGTGCTTGTGGTGCACGCGCAAAACACCCAGCAGCAAATACTCGCTATTGAGAAGGCCGATAAGGCTATAAGTGAAAACAACGTCAAGCTTATAGTAGTAGATTCTCTCATGGCACTATTCCGTTCCGAGTTTCCGGGCAGAGGTGCGCTAGGCGAGCGCCAGCAGAAGCTAAACTCGCACATACACAAGCTCCAGAGCCTAGCAGACAAGTACAGCCTTGCCGTCTATGTAACCAACCAGGTAATGGACAACCCTGCCATATTATTCGGCGATCCAACAACTCCGGTTGGTGGTAATATAATGGCGCATGCGGCAACAACCAGACTCTACCTCCGCAAAAGCAAGGAAGAGAAGCGGATAATAAGGCTTGTGGACTCGCCAAGCATGCCGGAAGGCGAAGCTGTAATGAAGATAACTCCAGGAGGAATAAAAGACTGATTTCAGCAGTCCTAAATCCTACGCTTTCTTTGGCATCACCGCACCGAATTTCCAATACTTAGAAGTGTATGCAAGTGCGGCAAACCCGAATCCTTCAACAAACCACCAGTTTGCTATCCTGAAGAAAATTGTTATCAGAGTCGCCACGCCGAACGTCAAACCAGAACCTCCAAAGAATAAAATAAGATAGCCGAGCAGTGCCGCGTCTGTGACTCCGAGAGCTGCAGGTATTCCTGTTATCATTCCCAGAAGCAAAGAAGAAGAAAAAATGAATATCACTTCAGGCATCAAAGATGGAGATATGTTTACACCGAAAGCTAGAATCACAAAATACAACGCAACTCCATTGACAGCCATTGATGGTATTGTAAGTGCCATTGAATAAATATAATCGGAGTAACTGATTTTCCTGTTGCTTTTGAAATACAACGTGGCATTCTCAAAAAATTCGCGCATCCTTTTCATCCTGCCAAATCTCTTTTTGATGAATGCGAACGGCACTTCAAAGTAGAAGAAGATAAATGGCAGCATAAGCAGGACAGCTATGCCTACTGACAGCCAGAAGTACTCACCTATAAGGAATGCAGCCGCAAGTGTCACTACGATAAAACCCAGAAAATCTGTGAATATATCTGCAACAACGGCAGGGAATGTAACGGCGAACTTCTTGCCTGTAAGCCTGTTTATCGTATAAGAAACAACAGCCCTGCCCCATCTTCCCGGGGTTATTTCCATAGAGTACATAGAAAGATATAGAGCAATGTTTTTGGCTCTGCTTAACTTAACCCCCAGCTTTTTCATATAAAGCTCCCACTTCGGGTATCTCATAATGTTGCTAATAAACACTATAAGCAGTGCAATGCTGAAATAGAACAAGTTCATGGAGAGCAAGTTACTTATAAACGTACTTACTCCCTCATTGAGTAGGGCAGCAATTATCATTATAATGAATACAGCGAGGCTCATTGCAACGACTGATATTATTATATTTCTCGCCGTACCGATTTTTTTCCTATATTCAGCCTCAATTTTTGCTTTGCTCTTGCCTCTTTTGCTCTTTGCCACCAAACCACTACTTCTGGAATTTTATTATCCGTGCCTTCGCTGAACTCTGGTCAGCACATAGCAAAGCAACATTGCTGCTTTCATGGTAATCCGCTACAATATAACCAGATTTGTCAGCTATCTCCTTAGCAAATCCGAGCACCGAATCCTTTCTCGGCATGCGTTCGTAAGAGAGGCCGCGTTTTTCATTGCGTGCGCCGCCAACATAAACGAAGCCCTTTACCTCTACATAGTGCGGCTTCCCGCGTCTGATGAGCTGTGCGTATCCTTCACTATCCTCCATGTTTGATTTTTCCACCAAAGTCAGCCTAAATGTTCTTCGTGTATCCATGCCTGAAAATATATCAAGAAATCGCAAAAAGTTGTCCCATGTAGCAGAAAGATTTTTAGCTCTTGTAATCTTCCCGTATATCTCTTTATTAGGTGCCTGTACTGATACGTAAAGCTG
>DAHWQN010000059.1 GCA_027340645.1 Microcaldota archaeon | reverse complement strand
TATCAAATCCTGCGATAATCAACATGTATGTATACCCATATGGGGCTCCTACTTTGTTTTCATTCATTTTTGACAAGTCTTTCTCATAATTCATCATTGCTGCATTGATGTAAGTCGAAGGTCGTCCCCTGTTTATCAACTGCTGGTTATACAAACTCCAAGTTCCATGATTCTAGTATATAAAGTCGCCAAAACTTTATGCACCCCTAAGGCTTTACGCCTTAGGGTTTAGTGGAATTATTGGACAACTTCTTATGTCCACCATATTTAAATATCTGCCCTGCACTACAATACACTTGATGATGTGATGCCCCGCCAATGGCTATGCATAAGAAGCGCACGCAGGCAGTAGCCTGCACTATTAGCTATAGTGGCATAGGCGTATTCAGGAATCTTCTTCTCAGGGAGCTAAACAGTAATAAAGTGCTTATACTCAGGCACGCCTCTAACTGTTATGGGGCTAGCGTGACCTCGACGCTCAGGAGCATAGGAAACGCGCGTGGCATACCTCTTTCCACATTGAAGCAGGCTGCAAATTCGCTGAAGGATCTCGGCCTGATAGAATATGGAAGTGCAACTGAGCCGAAGGGGCTTTCAGTTACAAAAGCAGGAATTGAGGCACTTGAGCTTATGGCATGTGAGTTTGGTGATATTGATGGTTGATATTATGGAAAACAAGATAGACGGGTCGGTAGAGGTGCCCAAGAACTTCTACAATGTGCAGTGCGTGCTGGATGTTCCGCCTCCGAAAGGAGAAAATCTCAAGATGCTGCCTAAGATATTCCCCAAGGAACTACTTCGGGAGGAGATGAGCAAGGATAAGTACATGCCCATACCCGAGGAGGTGCGTGAAGAGATGATGCGTTATAGGCCAACCCCGCTGGTTGAAGCCGTGAGACTGGAAAAACAGTTGAAGTTGCCTAAAGATGTAAAGATACTTTACAAGCGCGAGGATGTATCACCAACAGGAAGCCACAAGCTCAACACGGCGTTAATGCAGGCGTATATCAACAACAAAGAGGGCACTGAAAGGTTAACTACTGAAACTGGTGCAGGACAGTGGGGATCGGCGCTGTCGTTTGCCTGCAAAAAGTTTGAGTTAGATTGCACGGTATACATGGTAAGGGCATCATTCGAACAGAAACCGTATAGGAAGGTATTGATGAGGCTTTTTGGAGCAGACGTCGTCTCATCTCCGAGCAGTAGAACAGGGTATGGTAAGAAGGTTTTGGAGGACAACCCCGAAACATCGGGTTCTCTGGGAATCGCCATTTCTGAAGCGGTAGAGGATGCACTAAACAATGACAATGTACACTACTCACTCGGCTCTGTGCTGAACAGTGTGCTAATGCACCAGACAGTCATCGGCCAGGAACTCAAGGAGCAACTGAAGCGTATAGACATTGTGCCAGATGCTCTTGTTGGTTGCATTGGCGGGGGCTCGAATTTCGCTGGTTTTATGCTCCCATTTATTGAAGAGAAGATGAGGTACAAAGACGGTATTGATGTGGTTGCAGTGGAGCCCAAAGCCTGTCCATCGATAACTAAGGGCAAATATGAGTATGATTATGGTGATTCAGCTAAGCAAACACCTATGCTGAAGATGTACACATTAGGCCATGACTTTGTTCCTGCACCGATCCATGCAGGAGGCCTTAGATACCATGGTAAGGCGCCGATACTTAGTCTGCTAGCCAATAAGGGACTTGTGCGCACTGTAGCATACGACCAAAAGGCAATATTCGATGCAGGCATTGCCTTTGCAAAAACTGAAGGGATAATTCCGGCTCCGGAATCATCGCACGCGATAAGGGCAACAATTGACATGGCAATAGAAGCCAGGAAGAAACATGAAAAGAAGACTATAATCATGAACCTAAGCGGACACGGACTCTTTGACATGAAGGGCTACGAGGATTATATGGACGGGAAGCTTAAATGATGGAGAATTAAATGGAAAGAAAAAACGAGCAGGCGAAAGTGGAAATTATGTTGGTTTCGGCATGACTGCGCCAAGTGCTACCCTTAGGCCGGCAGATGTCAAAAATACAAGCCCATTCGGCATTAGCATCAGAAAGATCAAGGACAATTTAAAAAAGGATTTAGAAAGGATTGATGTACACCCTGAAAAGTGATTGTCCGCATCTACATTCGCTTATTGGCTGGCCTTCTTATCCACAAAATATACTGGCTAAAAAAGGAAAGAAATATAAGGGATAGCGTAGTAAATATAGTAATGCTGCGGAGAGGCATTGCCGCTGCATTGCTGCCTTTCCTACGGCTTAGTCTGCCATAAAGGTGTATGATATAACGACACGCCAGGTTAACAATGGTAGTCAATCCCACAAAGTGATAAGGGTGGGATATTTAAGTGAGGCTACCTTCGGGGAGCAAGCAGCCAGGGCGCATTTTGCTTCACGTGAAAATGTAGTATACTCTAGTGCAGGAAAAACACACAAAGAAGTAATAGATGCGGTACTTAAAGGGAAATTCGACAATGTTGCAATACCAATAAGGAACAAGCTTGTACCCGAAATAGATGGCATTTACGAGACCTTGATTGCGCATGTGATGAATAACCGTATTAATATAAAAGCAGAGGTCAAAATTGTCGGTGAGGAATTTGTGAAAGTGGAGCAATGCCTAATCGCACCTGCTGGAGTAAAACTTGAAGACATCAGAACAGTGCATTCCAAAAAAGAAGCGCTTGCCCAGTGCGGAAAATTCATAGCAGAGCACAAACTAAGTACAGTCGAAGAGGAGAGTACAGCTGCAGGGGTTTATGACATACTTAAGAATAATTTAAGGGACACGGCAGTTATAGGAAATAGACTTATCGCGGTTAAGAACCCAGGCATGGTCATATTAGCAAGTAACATACAAGATCTTAAGGATAATTACACACACTTTATAATACTAGGAAATCAGATGCCGGATAAGACAGGCAAGGATAAGACGGCTATCATGCTTTATCTGCCTAATGAGCCACACGTCCTTGCAAATATACTTGGCATATTCAGTGCTGCAGATGTCAATATAGACCTTAAGACTGTACCAATAAAAAGAACTTTGAATGAATCCTTATTTATTGTATATGTAAATGGAAAAAACAGCCACATCAAAGATAAAGTACTTAGTGATGCCATAAACGTAGCCAGTGAGATAAGTGAGAAGCTTTGGATTATCGGCTCTTATCCTGAAGCTATCATTAATGATATATCATCAGTGAGGCGTGGACAGCAAACAAGGAAAATACATACACGGATGCAGCCATCAATGATGCCTTTAAGAAAACATACGGCATAAGACTTAAGAAAGTAGTATCTTGGGGGAATTCTGGCGTTACAATTCTAAAGACATCTTTACGGATTCATTATACCTGTTTTTGTAGTATATTTGCTTTGGTATTGTGCCATGCCAAACAAAACCCACGGACTCGTATATGTGCAGCGCGCTTATTTGTTTCGAATGCATCAAGAATAATGACCTCCTCCACGGGCTGAAGCCCGTGGTATCCAGCGGGGTCCCATTGCCAGTTTCTTCTGCCCCGAGATATCCTGCCTTCTGATATAGTTCTTGACTATTGTTTCGTCTCTTAGTCCGATACCCCCATTGCTGTATCCAGCACTCCAGAAATTTCCGCACGGATATCTCAACTTATGATTTGGGATCTCCCTGAACACTTTGTGCGAAGAAAATCCTTTCAACAATTGGACAGCGAAAGAAACCGACATTGTATTAGGTATGGAAACCTCCATGTGCATATGGGCATAGTCCTCGCCGAACGACAATTCCTTCATGGTCATGTTGTACCTCTCCGCAACATCGTAAAATGCACAACGTGTCGAGTCTATCGTTTTCTGTTTTCCGAACATTTTGTATCTGTATTTTGTCACAAAGACAAGGTGCTGCCAGTTGTACTGCTGGCCAACGCCGTTGGCCGTTTGGTTTTTATTTGTTGCATCCGCTACGCTATTCATAGAATCACGTTTTCAGCAGAATTGCAGCGCAAAAATTTATGAGCTGCGCTGCCGTTAACGGATATTTCGATAGGAAATGATAGATGCGTTGCTGTGGGCAATTCGTCCACGACTTAAAAGTCGTGGTATACTTGCCCCATCAAATAAGTTTCAGACCCTTCTTTTTGACAGTATTTTTATTTTTTTTATAAGGGCCTTCCGTT
>DAHWQN010000058.1:4019-4340 GCA_027340645.1 Microcaldota archaeon | reverse complement strand
AGAGTTATTGCAGTCGGGCCAGCTGCTGCAACCTACGAACTGCTTGCCTAATTTTGATTTCTTTACTGAGAGATTGCCGCCGCACTTGATACATTTTCCTAAGACATTGAGTTTTTCGCTCTCAAGAAGTCCCTTTTTCAACTCTGCGCCTATTTCCATGTTTTTTGATTTGAACTCTTTTATGATATTGACTATCATGCCCTTTCCTTCGTTGATGACATCAGCCTTTTTGGTTTTTCCCTTTGATATGTCATCTAAGTCAGCATCAAGTTTTTTAGTCATCTCTTCGTCAAGTATCTCTGGGCAATAACCTGAAAGTGC
>DAHWQN010000058.1:0-4009 GCA_027340645.1 Microcaldota archaeon | reverse complement strand
TGCGTTGTATACGCTCATGCCAAAATCCGTTACCTCTATCTTTGAATTGCGTATGTAACCCCTGTCGAATAGTGTATCTATTATAGCGGCGCGTGTTGCCTTTGTTCCAAGATTCTTTTTCTCGAGAAGCCCTATTAGGCTTGCCTTACCGAACCGCTTCGGCGGCTCTGTCTCGCCTTCGCGCATATACACATCTTCAAGTTCAACTACTGCTCCTTTTTCAAGACGCGGAAGTTCAAGTTCCTTTGGCTTATAATGCGAGTATACGCTCAGCCATCCTGTCTCCTTTACCGTTTCCCCTGTTGCGTAGTACTCCTCGCTTCCTGAAGTTATGCTTATGCTGCGCCTCTCCCCTTTATAATATTCAGCGAAACATGCGAGAAACCTCCTTGTTATTATATCGTATATCTTTTCTTCTTCATCGGAAAGCTTCTTCGGCTCAACGCCTGTCGGATAAACTGCCGGATGGGCCTCATCCTCTTTTACTCCCTGGTGCGGCCTTGTCCTGTTGCTCGAAAGAAGAGCCTCTGCATAATGCCTGTACTTTTCATTCTTTGCAATGTCGCTTATAATTTTCTTCAGATTCAAAGTAGGAGGGAGTTTCTGTGAAGATGTCCTTGGATAAGATATATACGACTTTTCATAAAGAGACTGTGCAATCTTAAGCGTCTTCGATGGATCTATTCTGAAAACACGGCTAGCTTCAAGCTGCAAAGAGGTAAGGTCGAATGGTGGGAATGGCGCATGCAATTCATCTTTCTGTTCAAAAGATGACACTGTGGCTGTGCCGGATTTTGTATCATTGAGGGCCTTTTCAGCTGTAGCACTGTCTTCTATTGCACCCCTAACATTTTCGAACTCTGTGCCATTAGTTTTTATGAAAAGCTTCCAGAACGGCTTTGGAACAAAATGCCTTATCTCAAGTTCACGGTGTGCAAGAACGCCTAGTGTCGGACCCTGAACCCTGCCTATGCTCATTATCTTCTTAGCCCCGCTTGCATATATGGCGTTCATCAACGCCCTGCTCATGTTTATGCCCCACATCCAGTCAAGTTCATGCCTCGCTTCTCCCGCATCGAAATTATTCGAATCAAAGTGCTCCCTTTCTTCATATGAGCGCACAAGATCAGGAGTCGTGGTTGTCGAGTACTTCATACGCATTACTTTGCTGCCATCAAGCACCGAGTTAACATCCCCGTTTACAACTGTCTTTATTATATTTGTCCCTATGACGCTGCCCTCCAAGTCATAGTCGCACGCATTTATAAATAGGCCGCACTTCCTGCCTATCTGAGTTATTACATCAAGATACTTTTTAGTGAAATACGAATTCGTGCTAAGCTTGTAAGACGGAGTCCATTCGATATTGAATACTGGCAGTTCATATGTCTTGTCGGTCTGATGAAGTGAAAAGAGATGGCCTGCAGCAGCCACTATGTACAGTACGTCAGTGCCTTTCAAAACCTCAAAATATCCTACGCCATTTATATTAAATCTCTTAGGCTGGGAGTCGCCTATCGAAAGCGCTATGCGCAAAGCTACACTCGGCTTCTCAGCGACCACTAAAATGTTCATTTATTACCCTTCTTCGCACGTTGTTGTTGCACGGCAGTTGTTCGTACCGGTTTGCCCTCCTGCGAAAGCCTGTAAGCCATGTAAAACCCAGAAATCAGGGCCATTATGGCAACTACCCAGAAGACAACTCCGCCGTTCGCAAAGTATGCAACAAATGCGGCAATGCTTATAACAACTACAAGCAACGCGGCAATTACGTTCTTGCGCTCATTTTCGTCCATGAGTTGTTTATACGTGCGCATCTTTAAATATAGTTCGGTTATGGCGCAGTTCCTCGCAGTACCAGTACATGACGCAGCCATTTAGTAAAGTATAAATGTAATAACATAGCATTGTATGCCTGGATTGGTACGGTGCTTGACGAGCTAGACATAGTAATCCTGACGATAATCTCAGCCGCTATAGCTGCAGGTTCGCAGTATTTCATGAAAAATTCAATACACAAATTCAGGCTGAATATATCAGGAATAATCAGCCTGCTGAAAAATAAGTGGGTGATGGCAGGTATAGGCATGTACCTCCTAGGATCTGTTTTTTACCTCTTCGCTCTGGATTCCGGTGAGCTCTCATTTGTATACTCAATATTCTCAAGCACGTTCATATTTGTTCTTTTGATATCGTATTTCGTGCTCAGGGAGGGCATAAGCAAGACTAGGCTTCTCGGAACAGCGTTGATAATCCTTGGCATATTGGTAATAGCTTTTACATATTAGTGTTTTAATGGACAAGAACGAAAAGATGGCGTTTGTGCTTCTAATGGTCGTAGGCACACTTTTAGCTTCAGTCGGGCAGCTGGCATTCAAGTATGGAGTTGACTACTCCATAATATCCATTCCATTCATACTCCTTGGGTTTGTGCTATATGGCACATCAACTCTCCTGTATTTATTCGTACTCGGGCGTGCGCATCTAAGCTGGACATACAGCTTTACGGGCCTCACTTATATATTCACCAATATTCTTGCATTCTTTATTTTAAATGAGAACATAACCCCTTTACGTTGGGCAGGAATTATCATTATAGTTGTCGGAGCCGTTATAGTCGGGAGAAGCTGAGATGTGAATTTATGGGCATCGGTAATAAAAAAAGTGAGATTAATGCAATTAAGAAAGGCGAAGGCAGGCTTAGCATGTCCACTCCTGGGGGAGATGCCGAGTTGTTGTATAAAATAGAAGGCAATATAATGTCCATATACCATACATTTGTTCCAGAATCTGAGCGCGGGAAGGGAATGGCTGAGAAGCTTGCTGACGAGGCATTCGATATGGCCCGCGAAAAGCATCTTCTGGTCCGACCAGACTGCCCATATATCCTGCATTATCTGGAGAAGCATAAGGATGCGAAGACCATGGCCGTAGACCCTGAAATATAATGCCGTGCGATGTCGAATCATCCGTTGCTGCTAAAACAATACCGTTGCGAAGTTACATATTCCTCTTTGTAATCCTTTGTTTAGAATTGTTAACGTCAACCCTTCCCTGCGCAATAATCCCCCTATAGAAATATACCGGAACTATGCTAATCCACACAAAGATAAAGAGACCCATTAGCATACTGATTATCCATCCCAAAATCGGTATAATAAGGAAAAAGGTGCCAATAAGTTCAGCTGCAAACACTACTACTGATGTTATTATGAGAATGGCAAATATGTTTATCTTATTGCGTGATGCTATTTCAAAGCTCCTACGCAATCCCGCTACCATACCTTTTCCTTCAAGTATAATGGCTACATTGATTTGAAAGAATAAAATAGAGGTGAATATGAATGTGCAAATCGCCGTTATAACTATAAATATTGTGCATAATATTCCTGTAAATACCCCCAAAGAGGAGAATGCTGCAAATATACCCAATGCAGCAGCGCCTATAACCAGCAGGGTTATCGCAGACATAAATATTCCAGCCCCAAAAAGGCTTAGGTATCTGGATCTAGCAAATGCAAACGCCTTGCTTATGTTAACCGGCACTTTTCTATAAATCTGGTCACCCATAGCTATTATTGTGCCGTTTAAGAGAATTGATACAATGAAGGATATTACTGTTATAACTGCGAGTAAGACAATTACTCCGTACATTTTTGAAAATGCGTTAAGAATTGAGGACACGACAGCCGGTGTTCCACTTGCATTGTAAGAAACAGGCGTGAATGCCAAGTGCCCAATGCTGTAGCCAAAACCGCTGGCAATCCCAAATATAACTATTGCGGCAGCTACTAGTATTACAAATGAGACTATAAGCGATGGAACCAGAGCCTTCGGATTCGATAGCAGATCAGCAAAGCTGTTTGTTATAACTCCTGACAAATCCATGATTGTATTATTCTATTAATCCTAATATATGTTTGCATGTGTCGGATTATGGTCAATATTCAAGTTTTGCCAATATTAAATCATATACTATAGTATTATAATAAAATAGTTGTATTTAAAT
>DAHWQN010000057.1 GCA_027340645.1 Microcaldota archaeon | reverse complement strand
ATTTTTATATCATCGATATACGGTCTGTGCAAATCATCCAGCGCGTCTACAGCTGCGCGATCAATACTTATTGATGCTAATTCATCAAGTGAGCCTACAACATTTATATGGTTGCACTTAGCACATTCCCAGATCGGTATAGGTATGCCCCAATACCTTTGCCGAGCTATGCTCCAATCAGGGGAGCTTTGTAGCACGTCTTCAAACCATGCCTGCGCTTCTGCTGGGTGCCAGGATACCTTTTTGTTCTCGCTTATAAGTTTTTTCTTTACTTTCTGCACGTTAAGGAACCACTGCCTTGTTGTCAAGAAAAGAAGCTTGCTGTTGCACCTCCAGCAGTGTGGATAACTGTGCTTAAGGTTTCCCTCATCGAGAAGAGAGCCATTGTTCTTGAGTTCTGATATTATTGCAGTGTTTGCCTCTGACGGCACCTTCAGGCCGGAATATGCACCAGCATCATCATTATACTTTGCTTGCAGGGTTACAGGAGAAAATATTGGTAGCTTATTGCGCTTTCCGGCAAAATAGTCTTCAGTGCCGTGGCCAGGAGCGATATGGACTATTCCACTGCCTTCATCTGATGAAACCATTTCCTCTTCCAGTATTGCTTTATGAAACTTCCTGAATTCGCGTTGTTTTGGTATTTTTTGCTCAAGAGGATTTATGTAATGTATGTCTCGCAACTCGCTACCGTAAAATTCTGACTCAACAACAGCATTTTCGCCGAGGGTTTCCATTACAATATCAAGGCGCGTCTTCGCCAGGATTAGGTGTTTGCCGAGCGAGCTTACCTTCACATAACGCTCTTTTGGATTTACGGCTACGGATATATTTGCTGGCAACGTCCATGGCGTAGTAGTCCATACAACAAGATAAGTATTGTCATCAATTTCTATATTTGCATTGGATAGCTCTTGGTCAATTTTAAACGCAACGAATATTGATGGATCTTTTTCGTCGGAGTAAACAACTTCAGCACTCCCCTGTGCAAGAACCGTTTCGCAGTGCGGACAGAACAGCATCGGCTTCGGCTCCGTGTATAGAAGTCCTTTGCCGTGCATCTCTTTGAGCAGCGCCCATGCAGTCTCAATGAAATCGTTTCTGTATGCGATATATGGATCCTTGAAATCCAGTGATGAGCCAAATCGCTTAAAGTCATTGATTATGCCAGGCATGAGAGAGTCAACATATTTCCTGCATTCCTTAACAAAGTTTTCGACGCCTATTGTTGATTCTATCTCTTTCTTGGACTTGATGTCAAGCGTTCTTTCTATCTTGTTTTCTACAGGCAGGCCATGAACATCAAAACCTGTACGATCATGGACATCGTAACCCCTCATGCGCTTGTATCTGATGAATATGTCCTTCACCGATTTAACCCATATCTGCCCTGGATGCAGCTCTCCGGTAACATATGGCGGCCCATCGAGGAAGTAGAAGGGCTTCTTGCCGCTGTTCTTCTGCCTGGCCTTTTCTAGGATTTTGTTCTCCTCCCAGTATTTAAGAACCCGCTCCTCATTCTCATTTAAGTTAAGCACTTATTCACCTGTGAAACTATAATATCCTGAATCAGCCTTTTAAATGTTCTGTGCCAAGTATAGCTGGTTGGATGAGATCTGCAGACGCTGCTACATTGCTTAGGATGAGCATTGTCATAGTTGCAGCTTATATGATAATACTCAAATTCCAGGTTTTGCTTGCAATATTGTTGATAGCCATCGCACTAATCCTCGATGGCCTTGATGGATTCCTGGCAGTTAGGGAACAAAGCAAGGGAAGCATAGGTTTTATCGCGTATGTTCGGGCGGCGACAGGCAATATAAAATATAGGGAAGAGGTAAAAAGGTTCAAACGCAGAATATCATCAAGCGCACCGTATGGCGCGCGCATGGACATTGCGGGGGATAGGGTTGTAGAGTACACATTATGGGCTACATTTGTGTACCTGCACATACTGCCATTGTGGATACTACTCATAGTGTTTGTACGCCATTCGTTCGTGGATGCAGTGATGGGCTCCAAAGGTACGTCCAATAGAATGAAGACAGGCTTTGCGGCAGCAATATACTCTTCCAATGTAGGAAGGGGCGGAATAAATGTGGTGAAGTTTCTCGCATTCTCCTACCTTGCAGTAGTATACGCATTTGGCTATCCGCTGCTTCCAGGGTATATACTAGTTGGAATAATGCTTGCTTACATACTGCTTCGTGGCGTTGCTGAGCTTTATGAGGCATTTGCCTGAATAGCTGCGCAGGCAATATCAGTTTTTAAACATTGACTGGTTATTGTTATTATGAAGAAATCGCCACAGATAAGTGTAGTCATTCCAGCACTTAATGAAGAACGGTATATCGGGCACGTTTTTGAAGGATTATCACGTCAGATATTAAAGGACTTCGAGGTCATAGTTGTCGACGGCGATAGCAAGGATAAGACTAGGGAGATAGCAAGGAAAAATGGCGCCAGAGTCATAATAGAAATGAGGAAGGGCATTGGGCTTGCAAGGAACACTGGTGCTAAGGCGTCTAGGGGAAAAATAGTAGTATTCATCGATGCCGATACGAAACCTAGCCCGACTCTTCTTGATGCATATTGGACAGGCATGGGCGATGATGTTGTCGCAGCTACGGGCCCGATTCTTCCATTGGAGGATTCTAAAAGGACAATATCTTTGGGATATAGATTTGTTGGCACATTATTCGTCAGGCTTACCATAAATATAGGAAGGCCCGCTCTGGTCGGCTCAAATTTTGCGGTACAGAAAAAGGCCTTCGACAAAGTTCATGGCTTCAACAAAGACCTTATGACATATGAGGACTGGGATTTATCTGCAAGGATCAAAAAGTTGGGACGTATACTGTATATAGACGATGCATTAGTGTACACAAGCGTAAGGCGCGTACAGCAATGGGGCATCGTTGGTTACGTGTTGTTCTACACGAGCAACTTCCTGAAATACCATATATTCAAGAAAACTCATATGAAGTATGAGCAGATAAGATGATGTTATGGTTTTGCCAAGGATACCGCATGATCCTGATGAATTAGTAGCACTTGTTGACGAAAAAGGCAAAGTAATAGGCAGGGCCACACGAAGGAAAGCGCATTTGGCAAAGAAGCTGCATATGATTACTGCACTTTTAATTCTGAATAAGGGTAGATTGTTACTGCAGACAAGAACAGACAATAATCTGCTTGATTATTCTGCAGGAGGACATCTTAAATGGAATATGACTGATGAAGAGGGAGTTGTAAAAGAAGCTTTCGAGGAACTTGGTATAATTGTACCTGCTTCAGATATAAAAAGGATTGGAAAGTGGTCAGCCCATAGCAATTCCACGCACTTGGTTAGCCTATTTGAGGTTATTGGCGATTGGCGGAAGGAAGATTTTAACATAGACCCGAATGAGGTAAAATCTGTCAGATATTACACAGTGCCTGAGCTGAAACACTTATTGAAATGCAGCAGTAGAAAATTTACAATGGGTTTCAGATACTCCCTGAAACGATATCTTAGGATTAAGGGCTTATGATTACGCGTTAGGTAGCGCTTTGCTGCAGTAATTATTCCTGAAATGAATATATTACTATTGTATTCCATTACTGAACTGTTATGGCCTTTCATGACAGTATAAATGATCTATTTAGTATTGGTTTGTCCTTGTGCCAGATATAACAAGTTATTAACAGATTGGTTGACAATTCTGAAACAACGCATGCTGCAGGCGAGGCATCAGAAAAGGTATGCTATAACAGCAAGTATATTCACGAGGCTGTGCGCTATTATGGAAGGATACAAAGACTTTGTTTTCTTCAATGCCCATCCAGCTATAACAGCGAATATGAACGCAAAAATCATATCTATTCCGAATGTCGAATCGTAACTCGAGTGGCTCAATCCGAAAATTATTGCGCTAAGAAATATTCCTAGTCTGGGCATCATAAGACCCCTGAAAAATACTTCCTCGCATATGGGGGTTATAGTAAATGTAAAGAAATAGAACCATAACGGCTCAGATGCAAGAAGCAACTGCACGTTTGTGGATATCCCTGTCCCGGTAGCTGCACTGATAGTGCCCAGAGATAACTCTATTAAAAACATAACCAAAAAAATGAGTATGCCTATGCCTATGTTTTTTATTGATAGCCTGCTCATGCCCAAACCTAGCGAAGAGATTACATCATGCCTGCTCATTCTTTTGTATAGAAATAGGTATTCAAGTACGGTAGCAATAAGCGTGAACTCCAATGCTACTGAGCTAAGGGCGGTAGGCGAGGTTGAGTCTGCAGTGAGTAGATAAATTCCGCTAAATACAAATAGCATGATGAGCAGCGTGATTCCAAAAAGAATCAGGAATACTATCGCGCTCTTTGCGCTCGATGTGTTTA
>DAHWQN010000056.1 GCA_027340645.1 Microcaldota archaeon | reverse complement strand
CTTAATGTTAAACAAGTATCTTATCATCCTTTCCTCCTCATGCGTGTTCGGAAGAAGAATGTCACTCATCTCAAAGAGGCTTTTGAGATATGTCATGCCGAATAGGGGTATATGCTTCCCTATGGGGAACATTAATCTTGACACTACCCCAGACTTGACAAGACTGAGAAGCGCTTTGTTGTTGTAAGATGTCAGCCAAAAAATAGTGGATACCGCAACCTTCACCCCTTGCTTTTTGGCCCTTTCTGCAAGCAAACAACTCCACATTGGAAAGGCAGATGGACCAAAAATGTGGACTATGTCGTAGTTAGCGAGCTTTGTCTTGAATGGGGAGAAGATGTCAACAGTCACACCAAGTTTTTTTAGATACTCCATTGTTTTAGTTAGTTGGACTTCTCCTCCTGCCTGCACATTGAAATCGCCTGGCCCTGCAACATAGAGAACTTTGAGTTTTACATTTTTGGGCATCAATCCACCAACAATTTTATCAGTTTAGGAATTACGCTGTGCTTTCTATATCTTAAATTTACTTCCTTGGTTATTGCCTTTTTAATTTTTAAATAGCTTTCCTTATCTTGCCAAAGTATATAGTACTTGAGTATCGAATCTGAAAATAGTTTGGTGTCGAACTTGTCAATTATTCTGCCCTGAAAATCCTTTTTTATTATGTCTGTTGGCCCACCGACATCGAAAGATACTGCGGGGAGGCCATGGCTCTGCGCCTCAAGAAGTGCTAAACCGAATGTCTCCTTCCTTGAGGTGAGCACGAAGAGATCCGAGCTTGCATACTGCTTTGCGAGTTTCTTTTGGTCCATAAAGCCAGTTGCCTCAACATTTTTCGGATACTTTCTCGCAAGCTTCTTTATCAATTCCTTTGAATCACCTTCAGGACCGATAATACGAAAGTGTACATTTTTGTTCTTTTTGAGTACCAGATATATTATCTCAGAGAGAAAGTCAATACCCTTTTCTTTTTTAAGTAATGCCCCAACAAACAGCGCGGTAAATCTCTTTCGGTTAATCATTACAGTTTTTGACTTGACTTCTTTGGAAAGGAAGTTGGGAATTAGATAAGTTTTTACTTTTGGAAACTCGCGCAGTGCAATCCTGTAGTCGTAGGAATTTAGCGCGTGGAACGCATCTACCTTTCCTAGCACCGACTTGCTTACCAGCTTCGCCAGCGATGATGCATTCTTTCCCTCAGCTATTGTAGAGAACAGGGGGTTGTGTATTCCGTATATTACTCTTTTTTTGTACAGCTTGGAGAGCATTATTACAGTAGATATGATTATTGGATTTGAGCTTATGCAGTATACAACGTCAGCCTTTGACACAGCAGAGGATATCCTTGAGAATCCTGACAGGGATGGCATGAATAAATCGTACTTCGCTCCTGCCATGCTTGACTTGAATGACCTTCCTCTTACCCCAATACAGTGTATTCCACTTATGCTCGTTAATCCGTTTGCTCCTTTCGCCATTGCTTCAGGATCTGGGAAGAGTATTTTTGAGTTAAACCTGTTTTTTAGCGCCTTGGAGAACTCCAGTGCCCATATCTCGCCACCTCTTGGAGGATACATGTTATTCGTTACGAGCAATATATTTTTCATAGCAAAACATCATGGTCTTTGTGGTATTGCGCTTTTAAAATCTCGAACAACAGCGTAATGCCCTGCTTCTTGCCTTTATACCTGGCGTATAGGCCCCTTATAGTCTCCTCTTTGTCAAGTTTTAGATATCTTATTATCCCAATTCTGTTTATTATCTTAGATATCTCGAAGTACTCATTTGAATCAGGCTCTGACTTCCATTTATTTATTTTTTTGACTTCGCTTATTGCGCCAGGCGTTGCCTTAACTGCTGCCCATGGGCTTTTCATCAATGTGGCATAGCCAAGGTTCCTTATTAGAAAGTAAAAGAAGTAATCAAGGCTACTTATCTCCTTGTCTGATTTCCTGAATGTGATCTTCTCATAAGCACTTAGCCATCCATTGAGGAACCTACCCAGAAGGCTTCTTTTTTCGTTCTCATCTCCAGAGGAGGAAAATCTCGATAGGTAGTTTAGCATGTTCCTGTTGTATGCACTATAAGACAGCCTGTGGTCTAACTTGTGCATTTGGTGGTATTCCCTTTCCTTTTTTTCTTTCAAGTCAACAATATGCTCTAGGTACATATCTTTTTCTTCTATCTGTTCAAGGCGGCCTTTTATTATTGGTGATTCGTGTACCATACCACGATAGGTCACTCTGCCTTTCCTCAGGAGGCGGATCTGCCACGTGAAAAATTTGGTTTTTATTCCGTTTTGCACCTCCTCGTACCGTTTGAATGCGAAGGCGCTTGCGGTTGTACCGTCTATCAATTTCTTCAGATTATTTTTAAGCTCTGGAGTCGGACGCTCGTCCACATCAAGGTGCAACACCCAATCACTGGTGCATCTGCCCAGACCGTACATGCGCAGAGGATCTTGATAGCCTAGCGCCACTGAGTCGAAAATCCTTACACTTTTGTTTCTCTTTGCATACTGCTTCATAAGACTCTTGTTTCTTTCCCTGCTGCCTTCTATGACTACGGATTCATTTACTATGCCATCCAGACTTTCAATTAGGCTTATAGCATTCTTAGCGTTGTCTCTTGTCATTATAAGTAAAGAAAGCCTCGGCAATCAATCACTAGGTAGTGCAATCTATTATTTATTCATGCGTAGCACTTTAATACCTTGCCTGCAGTAATATATCGGGTAGTTTTTTGGTAAACAGAAAAGGCACCATACTTGCTGGGGGAGAAGGTAAGCGATTGCGCCCACTTACATATGTAACTAATAAAAGCCTGCTTCCAGTATTTGACAAACCGATGATAACGTATCCTTTGGATACTTTAAAGAAATCAGGTGTAGATAATGTCTGCATTGTAACTGGTGAGGATCATCTTGAGGATTTCATAAGGTTTCTGGAGGTATATGTAAGACCGGAGCTTGCATTTACATATAGAGTACAGAGCAAGCCCAACGGCACCGCACATGCACTGCTACAGACAGAAGAGTTCTTTATGCGGGATAAGGTAGTAGTAATACTTGCAGACAACGTCTTCAGTGAGGCCAGTATACCAAAAGAGGCCTTCACAGATAAGTATGCGTACATATTCGTCAAGCAGAGTAACGACCCATCTCTATTTGGTGTTGTTGAACTTGATAAAGAAGGCAATGCCATAAATATTGAGGAAAAGCCGAAGAACCCGAAATCGGATTTTGTACTCACAGGTTTATATGTTTACCCTAATGATGTTTTCAAGCGCATACGGCAGCTCAAGGAAAGCCCTAGAGGTGAACTTGAATTAACTGATCTGAATAGAGAATATATGAATGAAGGGCTTTTAAAAGTCGTAAAGGTAGACGGCTTTTGGTCTGATGTTGGAAGCTTTGATTCATTACTGAAGGCATCGGAGTATTATTCTAAGATTAGGAAACACTAAGTTAACATCTGTGGACATTTATGTGATTTTATGGACAAAGGCAGTACATATGAGATAAAGGACATAACGCTTGCTGAGCAGGGCCGCCTGAACATAGAGCTGGCCGAGAAGCGGATGGCAATAGTAATGAGTATACGTGAGAGGTTCGCTAAGGAAAAACCATTCAAGGGAATAACAATAGGAATGGCGCTTCATCTGACGAAGGAGACTGCCGTTCTTGTGCGCACGCTGCGCGCAGGAGGAGCAAATGTTTCAATAGCCAGCTGCAACCCACTGTCAACGCAGGACGATGTGGCCGCGGCGCTTGCTGCCGATGGGATTAAGGTTTACGGCTATAAGGGAGAAACGACAGATGATTATTACAGATACATAGACAGGGTGATAGCTGAAAAGCCGAGTATAACGATAGATGACGGCTGCGACCTTGTTACAAGAATACATGAAAAGTATCCAAACCAGATAGACTCGATAATAGGGGGCTGTGAGGAGACAACAACTGGAATAATAAGGTTGCACTCTATGGAGAAGGATAAGGCGCTGAAGTATCCGGTCGTTGCGGTAAATGACAACAAGACAAAGCACCTTCTGGACAATTATTACGGTACTGGGCAATCGACACTTGATGGCATAATACGCGCAAGCGGGACCCTGATATCAGGAAAGACGTTTGTTGTTGCTGGTTACGGAAGCTGCGGGAAGGGCGTGTCTCTGCGCGCAAGTGGCATGGGCGCCAACGTGATAGTAACTGAGGTAGATCACTTCAAGGCACTGCAGGCAGTGATGGACGGTTTTAGGGTAATGCGCATGGAGGACGCAGCAGTACTTGGCGACATATTTGTGACTGTGACTGGGGACAAGAATGTAATACGCATGGAGCATATCAAGAACATGAAGGACGGCGCGATACTTGCAAATTCAGGCCATTTTGACGTGGAGATAGATATGGCATCGCTGAAGAGCCTTGAGAAGAGG
>DAHWQN010000055.1:4290-4603 GCA_027340645.1 Microcaldota archaeon | reverse complement strand
TATGGCATCGTTGTATAATCCATTATCAAATAATAAGTCGGCACCAACATTATGTTCTACCGCAAGGAAAGCTCCGGTGTCTGCATACCGTGTTAACACGTATCTTGTCCCGAGATTTTCTTTTGCTATTACCGGCTTATCATCAAATCCAATGTCAAGTATGAACTCCCTGCCAGCTATAAGGACACCATATTCCAGTGTAAGTGCTATGCTTATAGGGTATCCAACTTCTAAAATGGAATCTGCAACCAACGCAACACTTGGGTACATGTAACCTTTTCTTGAGTCAGTGAAGCTTGTAGTATAAAAGAAG
>DAHWQN010000055.1:0-4280 GCA_027340645.1 Microcaldota archaeon | reverse complement strand
AAGGAATCCTTGAATCCTGGCTTTATCTCCTTATTAAATATAACATCTGCTGCGGATAAAAGCAGCGCCTCACCTTCTATGGCAATCCCATACCTCTTACATGTTTCCATATACGGCTTAAGCGCATCGCTCATCCTCAAAACTGAGGTTATATACTCGTCCATCGCATTTTCTATGCGCCCTGGTTTTGCATCCAACCGTTTCTGCCTCTCACCAAGAATCTCACCCATTGGCACTGGTTTGTAAGAAATATGCGTCATATCGCGTGCGATGTCCGCTAGGTTAAAATCAAGAATCGGATGCTTGTAGACCTTGCTCTGGAGGGCCTTGCATGCTATGTCAGCTATCCTGCTCTGCATTGCAGTATCAGTTCCTATGTGCTTATGATGCATCCTACCACTATTGCTGGCATAATTCAAAGCGCTATCCAGATTAATATGTGTTTCTATATGAGTTCCAATGCCTCGGTTATTGCAATGAAATTACAAGATTCGGCGGATGCGACCTCAACTGTTTACAGGCAAGCGCAAACAATAACCGTTAAATATTTTTTCAAGTAAAATCAACATGTGATTGAATGCCAGTGAAGACAGGAGAGTTTAAGGGACACCCTACGATAAGCCTCATGAAGGATGAGAGTGACATGCGGCCGTTTACATTCGGCATGGGAAAGGCAAGGCTGATACTGGAGAACCTTGAAGCTATAAAGGAGTTTGTAGAGAACAACGGAGGAGACCCGAGCGGCGCAGATGTAGAGGCACAGTAAACCCTATCCGCATCTGAACTCATACTCTAGTGTTGTTTAGCTGCGCTTACGGTATATTATTGGGATAGCTGCCCGGAAATGATACGTTATAAACAGTGCCGTTGTTGTAATTGCCGCTATAATCGTACGCATTAGTGTTCAGTGGCCACCATCCTAAAAGGTTGTTTATATCAACGGGCTGGCCCCCTACTCCTTCTTTGTAAAGTGCATCCATATCTTTCACACTAAGTGAAGTGTTATACAATTGCACATTTGCTATAAGCCCGTTGAAAGGATAAATCTTACCACTGGGCCACACTACTGCTCCTATGGTGCTTGCGTTGCTCGCACCTATGGTCCTCGAGCCTTGATTTCCAGTAGAAAACACATTTGTGTTGTTGTATACTGTTGCGATTCCCGTGCTGTAGTTGTACTCCGCAACAATGAACTGCCATGAGTTCTCCGAGAAGTTATTGAATGATCCTGGCCATTTAACATAAGACCCGTTTATCCATAATGTTCCGCATGCGCCGTTGTTGCCACCATAACCAAAAAGTCCGAAACCAGAGCTTGGACTTGGCAAGCTGTCGAATATGCCCTGGCAGTGTGTGTTGTCAGGGCCATACCAGTATATCCATGCCGTTATTGTAAAGCTGTTCTGAAGAACCCCTCTCTCGAACGGCATAAGCTCTATGTATGATGGGTAGCTGCACGATCCGGCGCCATTGCCGGTGCATGAGCCGATGTTGGGATTGAAGCTAGCAACAGTCTCCGGAAGCTCTCCTGTGCATATGCCTACTAAATTTGATTCAGATTCTGTGTATAAGCCATAAGGCCTGGCAACACGGCACATTCCTGGATTGGCTCTCAGTTGCGAGTTACTGAATGCGCCTGTCGAATAAAGAATAACGATCACGCTGGCTATGATGAGTATGGACCACCCATAAGTTGTAAGGAACTCAGTTGCGCTTTGCGATTCCTCCCTTTTAACATATCTTCTGCCAGTGCGCCTTCTTCTGCGCGTAGTTCTAGTATTGTGGTAAGGCACCAAACTACCTGATTGTATACTGACACGCAAGCCTTTATAATGCCTGCCTTCAAGCATCGGAAAGCATATCCCTTATGGACCTGATTATGCCATTTATGGCATCGTCTGCCAACTTTTCATTAGATGATGTCTCTGCAGGATCATCCAGAATTTCACCACCTTCACCCAGAAACATCTTTCCACCACCTGCGATTATCATCTTTCCGAGTCTTTCTGAGGATATCCTTATTCTAGTGTCATCAACCATTGCATAGAAATCTGTGCTAGCATCGACTCCGTATAAATGCCTTATCGATTCGCTGTCTGACATTACAAGATATCCTATCGCGCCATAAGGGACCGTGAGAAGTTCCTCGAAATCCTTGAGCAGCTTCATGAGCAGGTTTTTCTTTCCTATGCCATTTCCACTGCCTGTTTTATGCAAAGAAGGTTTGGCATCACCGAGCTCCTCGGCCACTTCCTCTATGTCCTCACTTACCGATGGTTTATTCTCTGCGTCTAGAAGCTGCTGTTCTATGGCCTTTATGCTCTTTATTAGCTTATTGTCCTCTATGTTCTTGTACAAACCCTTAAGCTTCAGAGAATCTGGATCCTTCCCATATGCAACCGGGTCTGGCATACCGCTAGTAACGTTGCTGTTATCGTTTGATTCAGATATGTTGTCCATGCGATTACTACAACACTCAGTTATTTATGTTACCAAGCAGGCCATAACTCTGTGTAATAAAGTAAAAGTTTATATACTTTAGTATACAAAAATATAATGGGAAAATTTCAAAACAGGAAATATGCTTCAAAAGCATACATAAACAAAGCATATTTAAATCATATCCACCAAATATGTGGTGCAGGAATGGATGGCATGAATGTAATATTGAGGGGCAAGGCCCTCCAAATCATAAACAGCATGGTCAAGAACGGCTATGCGAACACCAAGTCCGAGGCGATACGCCTTGCGGTACTTAGCTTCTGGGATAGGCGAACCGAGGAGGAGATACTGGTCAGCAGGAAGTTAGACCGGATTGACAAGGATGTTCGTGAAGGCAAGCGCAAGACACTTAATGCAAAGGAGGCTCTGGGTGAGTATGCAAAATACCTCCAGGGATGAAAACGTACACAATAGAGTTTGATGTAGATTGGCCTATATACTTCAATCCTATAGATGAAAGTATAAAAGAGAGGATAATGAAGAAAATGAAAAAGATTCTTATGTTCCCAACCAAGAGGCACTTAAAGAAAAGTCAATTCTTCGTTGATGAGGTGGGACAGTACCGAATCACTTACCGAGTTTTTGAAAACTACAAGACAGTGAAGTTCTATTTTATAGGTACTCATAAGGAATATGAGCAATGGTACAAACATGAATTCTGATGGCAATATCTAGATTTCCTTCAGCAATCCTATACTGCGTTCTACAAATCCCAACTTCTCGTAGAACCGTCGTGCACGCGCATTCGGCGCAAACACGTCTGTAGTGAAAGTATCACAGCTTTTTTCTTTGAAGTAGTTTTCTATTCCACATATCAGGTCCTTTGCGACTCCAGTACCTCTATATTTTCTATCAATATACAGCTCAGACAGGTACCCAAACCGCGTTTTGCGCTTCAGCTCAATTTTTTGAATCATGCTCTGTTTGTGGATTAGGCCCACAGCAAATCCTATAATCTTGCCATTATGCTCTGCAATAAGCAGTATGCCTCTTTTCTTTTTAACACTGTTCAACGTACATCTAACATATATTGGACCATAATCCCGTTTCTTGAGAACGCTTGCCCGTGAAAGCCTGCTAAGATTATCTATGGAAGCAAGATAATCCTCGAATACCACCATCAACCGCTCAAGCTCTGCCCTGTCCGAATTTTTGGTAGTGTCCTAAAATAGAATAGTTTATATACTTTATCTTATCAAACTTCTTGGTGGACGTATGTCAAGACCAAGAAGCAAAATAGATGTTGTATGCCAGAATCCTCGATGTCAGTATTACAGGAAAGAGAAAGGGAAGGACATCATAAAGAGTGGCAAGTACTCTACTGGCCATCAACGTTATTACTGCCTACATTGTAACACATACTTCATGGAAACAAAGGGCACACCACTATACAGGAAACACCTGTCAGAAGACCAAATCAAAGAGATATGCAAACATCTAGTAGAAAAGAATGGAATACGCAGCATAGAAAGGATAACGGGCCATCATAGAGATACCATAGGTAATCTGCTTGAAGACATGGCTGAACATGCAGACGATATGAATGGTTATCTTTTACATGACGTGGGACTTACGACTTTTGAATGTGACGAACTGTGGTCATTCGTTAAAAAAAAGCGAAGAAAGTTGAGCGTAATGGCACAGATCAACTTGAAGAAGGTGATGCATGGATTTACACCTGCGTGAAACGCAACACGTATCTGTTCCCTGCCTTCGCAATCGGCAAATGGACCCAGGAAACTTGTCGGTTGATGATAGAACAACTGTCACGCAGAACA
>DAHWQN010000054.1 GCA_027340645.1 Microcaldota archaeon | reverse complement strand
ACAAACCTTAAAAATATTGATAAAATGGCGACTAAAGACATTGATAAAGGCAATGCAATAGGTGTTGTACTCGGAGACGCTAATCTCAAACTAACTGAAAATAGGGCAGCGGAGGCAGCAAAACTCCTTAGAATCGGAGAGGTAAGCCATATAGCAGCTATAGGTACCCACAGAGAAGTCGACGCAATGTTAAATGTTTTCCGAAGGGACTGTGACATACACCTAAGGGATATATCATATGATGGAGATTCGAGGGATACTGTAGACAACTTTTACCAGACGTCCAAACTAATTGCTATGATGGGCGAAGAAAAGAGCAAATTGTTCCTTATAACTTCCAGGTTTCATATAAAAAGGGCGTTATACATATTCAAAAAGCTAGGTACTTACGATATTGTTGCACATCCAGTGCACGATACGGATGCAAAAGTGATGTACAGGCACTTGCTAGAAGTACCACTGCAATTGCGCTCTGTGATAAATTTGCGCTATGAAGACGCGCCAGACAATAATAAGAGGATACATAAGCTAACCGAACGTATTAAGAGTAAGCTTTACGGCGGAGGCAAGGAGGAATAAAGCTAGTGGATTATTAGACCATTAGACAATATAGTCAGGATAAAGACCTGGCATCAGCTCCAAAATAGTTAAGAATGCCTTATAATATCAAATTTTAACTGATGAGAGCACATACTAGAAGCACGGCTTAGTAGGGTAAGCAGCCACTTGCGTAGTTTAAAACGTGACCAGGTGCACCAATACTACCCTTTTATTATTTTTGATTGATAACCATTGCGATAAAATGAAAGGCAGTTCTCCTAAACGCAATTCCGTATCGCTGAAAAAGGAACACATGGCCATAAACGGCAAAAGTAAGACACAGAAAGTTTTTGAGCCCAAAGTTTCTGTAGTACTGCCATTTATTGATTCAAGGAAAGAGATTATTCTTATAGAGCGCCAATACAGGCAGGCATTGCGCAAATACATATACGAACTGCCAGCAGGGCATGTGGAGGAAGGAGAAACGCCCAGGAATGCTGTGATAAGAGAAATGCAGGAAGAGACTGGCTTTGCTCCAGAGCAGATATATCTCATGTACAAAGCATACCACACTCCAAGTTCATCGTCAAAATTATTCTACTGCTTCATGTCGGTTGGATTGGTAGATAGCAACGGCAAGTTCCATAAGGATCCTGATGAAGTGATAGAGATAGAGAGGATAACCCTAAAGAAGGCGCTAAACATGATTGAGTCTGGGAAGATAATGGATAACAAAACCATTGCTGCAATATTATACTACCAAAACTTTCTAGCTAATAAATGAAAACAAATTGCATCACAAAAGATTTTATTACAGTATCGCACAACCATCTAAGATCCGGGTTTGCTGCACCTGATTATTTTAGCGTAGAAAACCGCTCTAGAAAGATAGTAAAAGAAGTCGTCAAAATGATATGCTTTTTGACATACTTATAGCATTTTTTTACCAGAGTAGCTTTGCATAATAGGTAATCATTAAAATATTTTGAATTGCTAGCTCAATGTGATTGCATGTTCTCGAGGGATCCATCCGAGTTGACAAGGAAAACGAAGTTTGACAGGGAAGAGACAGCAAGGGCGATAAGGCTGTCTATAGCAGCTGAGCTGGACGCGATAAACTTCTATCTGCAACAATCAAGGCACATACCTAACGGAGCCTTCAAGAAAGTGCATGAAGATATAGCCAGAGAGGAAATAACGCACTTCGGCGAATTCATGAGGCTGCTTTACGAATATTCCCCAGATGACTTCGTAAGGATAAAGAAGGGCTGGGACGAGGCTTCTGAGCTTCTTGGAAAGAGGATGCCGCTGTCGAAGCTATTTGCGGAAAAGTAGCTACTTCTTCGCCTTCGGCTTTGATTTTTTCATTTCCGGTATTGTGTACTTATTCCAGAATATCTTGTACAGCTTCAGCTTGTCTGGAATCTGCCTTACTCCAGGTATGAAAGGCAGGAATACAAGAACGGCGAACGCCACAAGCGCTATAGTACCGTTCTCTATGTCGTTCCACCAGGATATGCCAGATGTGACTATCTCCATCCAGTTGTACGGCGCAGTCCAGTAGCTTCCAATCTGCCACCAAAGGCTTCCGGCCTTTAGCATGCCCCACTGATGAGTGCGCAGGCCATACTGCGCCGCATATGTGTAGAGCGCGCCGCTGTCTGTGATGAACCTTATTACATAGGTCTCATTGAGCGGATCCTGGACCTCGTCCTGGAGTACGGACTGGTATGTCCCTGTCTGCGCCATGTAGGTGAGCTGGGAGAATAGGGCTATGGCAGGATTTACAGAGTGCATACCTGCTGTTATCGACCCGTTGCTGTTGAAGTACGAAGCTGCCTGTGAGAGCATTGCATTCTGCTCTGCTGGGCTGTAATTTAGAAGCTCTGCCTCATAGTTCTTCGACCCAGAAAGTTCAATGTAGCTCTGGTATGGCACGGTCACGAACGCACTTCGCGTACTGAAAGTGTAAGGATCTATGGTATCGAAGTATGTAGCGGTAGCAGACGAATAGTTGAATTCTTGGATGAATGTGGTGGCCGTTACGTCAGGAGTTGTGTTTGCTATCTGCTGTATTGACAGCGGCGCTATGTATGGAGAGCGCAGGAATATCGCGAACAGCAGCACTATGATGAATACATAAGCCATGCGCTTGTACATCGCATTGTGGTTTGCAGGGACCATGCTGTATGGTATGTCGCTCCTGTACGGCTTGCTCAGGCCCTTCTGCTTGACAAGCATGTAGTGCACGAACATAAGCAGCACTAGAAGTATCGGCACTATGGCAACGTGCCAGCCAAGCACAGCCGTCATGTTGAGCGGATTGACCCAGTACCCTAAGCCCATGCCATTCCACAAGTCGGCTCCGGCTTTGGCATTCCATTGAGCAACAAATCCTCCCTGAACACCTATGCCGAATGCAAATTCAAGGAAAACGAGAAACAGCATTACTGATCCTATCATCCATACCAGTTTTTTCTTTTTGAATGAGGATGTGGCGAACTGGACGAAAAGGTGTACGAATATAAGCGTTACGAACGCCTCCGCAGCCCATAGGTGGAGGCTTCTGAAGAATGTGCCTACAGTCGTAAGATTCCACCAATACGGACCGAATATCAGCATAACTATTCCGGTTATCGCGAGTATGCCGAAGAGCTCCAGCAGGTATACACCTATAGTGAAAAAGAAGTTGTTGCCGTAGGACGGGACATCCTTTATGTAGAAGAATTCGGCAAGAGATTTTAGCTCTGCAATCATCGATTGGTTTGTTTCGCTGGTGGAACCCACCTGGTCTTTAGGAGGTTTCATATCGGATTGCATGCAGCTTCACACGATACTGTTGTACGCAGCATTAACGTTGCAGACATATTTAAATATTGAGATTACCATTTGTAAGTATGCAGAGAGCAAGGTTTTGCCCAGTATCAAAAAAGGTGTCTGAGGGGATGGACCTCAAGAGCCTTAGACAGCTGATAAAGGGCCACTGGCACCTATCGACTCTTGAGGTATTGAAGAGCTTGGGTTCCTCAAACTTCAACAAGCTTTATGATATTTCGGGATTGAATCCGAAGACCCTTACCTCTGTCCTCAAAGACCTTGTGGGGATGGGGCTTGTGGAGAGAAAGGTTGTGTCGCAGCACCCACTTGCAGTATCTTATTCGATAACTGAAAAAGGGATCAGCGTTGTTTCGCTCGACTGCCCATTCATAACAAGCGGTATATGACGGCAGTTGTCAGATTATGTGAAGAAATCCTAAGGCTATTATAATGACCATAAGCGTAACGTAGGCCCTGAGGAACCAGAAGGCAAACCTCACCCACCCCTTTACCTTTGCCCTCTTGACGCGTATCTTCTCGTAGTCGTACAGCCCCTCCGATTTGAGAAACCTGTTCCAGTCATCCTGTGACTTTATGAAACTGTAATCTATTTTCCTGTGTTCCATCCATATTCACCTATCCGAAAAGATTCGGTATTATCAGCGAAATCGCATAAAGGGTGCTCATCGTTATCAGCACCCCCATTATGATTATCGAAGACACGTTCTGCCATGCCCTGTTCTTGTACTTGCCCACTACTTCGGGGTCATTCACAAGAAGAAGAAGGAAAAGCATGGCTGCCGGCATGAATATCGATGCTATTACCTGCACAGTTATGTTGAGGAAGCTGAGAGGCAGGTTTGGTATCAGCACTATAGCTGCTGCTATGAACAGGCTTACGAGGCCAGGTGTGTAGAACTTCCTGCTCTTCATGAACGGAAGATTTATGCTGCGGGGCCAGTCGAACGCCTCGCCAACTGCCCACGAAGTGCTTGCAGTTATGGCTATCGCTGCTATGATCCCGGCATCTATCAATCCTATTGCGAAGAGCTCGACAGGAAGCCTTCCGACCTTCTTTCCTATCACTGTGAGTATCAACTGTATGTCGTAACTGTTGTTCGCAGTAGTGTAGCCGTGGACAAGCCATCCTGTTATCACTATTATTGATATCGCCACCGCTGCCATGATAAAAGCGCCTATCAGCGTATCGCGGCGGCTTGCGCCTATGTCCTGCGGCGTAATGCCCTTATCTACTTCGGATGACTG
>DAHWQN010000053.1 GCA_027340645.1 Microcaldota archaeon | reverse complement strand
TTACTTGCTCTACATTCGGATGGCAAGCAGTTGCAATCTGCGCATCGTATCTCCAACATTTACAAATCTTCATTTTACTTTATAACGTTTCCGGGATAATCTATTTAAATAGTATACCAGAACTACAACGTTAATGACTATCAGCAGCGAGACTATCGCTACGCTGTAATTCTTTAAGAAGGAAGCCAACACATAGACAGTCGGCGTGCTTATCCCTACGGCTAAGGCTACTGTAGGTAGCAGTGTTGTCGTGCACCCACACAGGCCGCTGCCTAGTATAACTGTACCGGCGCTAGCTGCAGTGCCGGTCTTCTTCGCGTTGCTTTTACGCATGTTCCTTATGGAATATATTGAAACAGTCATTAGGATTGCGGAACTCGCTATCAGTAGGAAGATGAGATATACTGGTATATACAGCATGATTGCATTGCCTCCTTGAAGATATGCCAGATACAAGAACGCGATGGAATAAACTATGCCTAGGACGATGCTGAGCAACATATATTTTGGCGTGTATATCTTCTTTAGGGTATAATAAAATTTCATTTGCTCGCTATTACCAGTTTTATCTGTTCTCCGTCCTCTAATGTTATATTTCTATAATTTCCGTTATAAGTAACGTTGTCCACATATGCGCTTATAGTCGAATTTTTTAATACGACAAAGAAATTTTCCCCGGAGTTTGAATTGCTTCCCAATATGCCCAATGTATCATACGGTTGTGTCTTGTTCCAGATATCGAAGAATTCGCCTAACGTATAGTTTACGACTACAGGGGATTCAACGTGAATTTTGCCGCTTGTATCATGCGTGTGGAGCCCGTATAGGCATGTGCCCTCTATGCCAATCTGGGCAGGCACCGTCAGACTGAGATTGTTGTAAATAATGCTTAAATGTGGGTGTATATGTATTATGGTGCCCTCTAAAGTGTTGCATTGTATTCCATCAACACTTTGGGCACTTACCGATTTTGGTATCAAAAAAGATATTGATAACGCCAAAATAGCAATTATTAGTACAGAGAGGACCAGTTTCTTCCTTTTTGCAATTAAACTGGAGAGCTTATGAGAAGTGCTTTTAGCATTAGTTGTGACTTTTGATATCTCAGCCGCATCGGTTATGCCATGTTTGTCCTTTAGGTGCATGCTTAAGGCAGTTTCAGAGCCAAATTCCTGGCCGTCCTTATCGCATTTGAGACTCATTAACGTCATCTATGCTCCGCACGACGCCCCGCCGCTGGTGGTCTGTTGCAGAATCCTATTTTTTGTCAGATACTGGTTCACATTGGAGAAGCCTGAATAGCTTGAGAAGTTGTAGCTCATCACTTCGCTGGAATTTACCTGGCTATAGTTCTCTCCGTGCGAATCAAAGTACGCAGCTATTTCTGCGTATTGCTGAGGGAATTGGTACTGATAAAATTCTCTGACCGCACTGTACATCTGGCTTTCATTTGCGCCCTGGGATGCGAGCAGCTCAATTAGGCCAAGAGCCGCAGCTCCATGGTTGCAGTCCGGGAAGGCAGTTGGGTTATCGCAGCAAGGCCTGTACGAATGGGTAGCAACATCGTACATCAGGGCCTGCTGCTGGCTGTTCAGGTTTATAATATCTAATTCGCCCAGTTGCAGTTTACCTAGTGCGCCATAGCCTCCTGTGCTCGCAAGGTTGTATGGGCTTCCACCGTAATGCATGATTGTGCCATTCGTTATGACTGTATTGTTGTTGTTTATGCCTAAAGACCACAGGGCGAGCTGGACAAATTCGGTATTTGTTTGGTTGAACCGTATGTAGCCATTGTATGTTCCATTAAGGATCTCCTTTTCAACCGGCGTTAATGGCTGTCCGGAGTTGTTGAGGATAATCGATAGGTTTGCTACGTTTAACGCCCCGGTTTCTACGAGCTTATGTATGCTGTCGCCCCACTTGAAGGATAACGTGTAGCCGGCAGCCGGAGTTATCTGTGCAGCAAGCAATGTTTGATTTACGGTGTTGCCTCTCAAGACTTCGGTCGTATTGTTTGGCGCCTGCACGTTCCAGAAGTGTATGGTAAAAAGAAGCATCAGGCCTGCTGCAACTATCAGACCGGACAAGACCATTGGTAATCTTTTGCGGTAATGGACTGATTTCTTATGACCGGTTTTACGACCTCTTGATGGATTTGATTTCCTCTTTTTTTCCATTGATATCACTATTCTACTATTATCTTCCCGTACATCCCCATCTGCGCGTGCCCTGGATACATGCAGAGATACCAGTATACCCCTGGATTGCCGAACGCCATAGTGTAATTGTATTCTGAAGCAGAGCCATTAGAATAGTCTGCGTGCTGTATTACCGGCATCATGGACACTATGCCATTCATAGCAGACATCGGGATGTACTGATATGGTGGCCCAGCAGCGGTCATTATCACATTATGGTATTCACTAGAGTCCAGGTTTATGAACACAACGTGGATTATTGCGTCTTTCGGTATTATCAGGGTGGGATTTATCAATCCATAAATAACGAACGCATTGCCGGAACTGTTAGAATCGTATTGTGGGGGTTGCTCATGCGTCAGGTTTATTGCACGCTGAACACCCATTGCAAGGACAACTAAGGTTATGTTGCTGGAACTAAACGCCAACGTATTGTTATTGACATATTTGCGCACATAGTAGGGCATGGCGCTCTCGTTAGATTCAGCAGCAACTATGCTTACATGAGTGCCGAATTGTCCTGTTCCCCCTCCACCCATCATACTGCTATAACCGCCGTTCATCATGCCGCTGAACATATCTATGCCTATCATGCCTGATAATCCATTCATCATTCCAAAGCCTAATCCATAGCCGAGCAGCAATATTATGATTACTACGATGAGCAGTATCACGACGACTAAAAGCAACGAGAAGGGGCTTATTGCAGGATTCTTATGCATTTTTCTCACAACCATACGATTCACCTTGCATTATCTATTATAGCGATAATATCGCTTTCTGCTTGCTCTGCGTCCATTTTATCTATTTCCGGAAAGAATCTGGAAATTATTGTAGGCCTCATTCCGGCAATTGTTATCGCCCCGCTTTCGTCCAAAACATTTATCTTGCATGGCATGCAAAGCGATGCCAGCCTGTTTCTATTCAGGAATTGATTTGCATACTTCCCAGAGCATATTTCTATTATTTTCAGTTGGCCTTGTTTGAATCCTTTTGCTGCAAGCCGCTCCTTTATATCGTAAATTTGAAATAGTGCCCAACCTTTCTGTTCTGCGGCTTTCAGGACCGAAACAATGGCACCATCGAAATCTTTCTCAGTCTTTACCACATAGGTGAATTCTTCTGTGTTCATGCCCCCTACCCTAGCCCCTCATCATGCTAGACGTCATTCCATTCGATGCGTTGCCGCTACCGGTCATCATTCCCGCACCAATACTATTCGCAGATGCAGAACCCATCATACCGCCTGACATCATTCCGCCTATCATCCCATTCATCATTCCAAACATTGAGGCATAGCTGAATATGACTATCGCCGTTATGCCTACGAGCAGCACCACAACTATCGACAACAGCGGCGTGGTGTAATTTGTTGTTGGATTTGTGCCTTTGCTTACCATATCAATCACTACTCAACAGCACCCGCCTCGCTTTCCGGCTGCTGGTGTGCTCTTTTTACCTGTATACTTTGACTGCACTAGCCGCATACTGCACTTCGGGCATTTGCCTGGGCTGTCCATATGCACTTCTGGGTGCATCTCGCACGTATAATTCCCTTCTGGCTTCTTACTAAAAATTCCCATTTTATTAACCAATATTTGTTCATGTCCAGCATAGTTTACCCGCCGCAGCAGTCCTCTAAGTTAATAACTGTTACAATTTGGCTGACATTGTAGTTATAGTTCTTTATCAGGTATTTTGCAAGGCCTGCGTGCGCGTACCATGCCCAGCACTGGCAGCAGCACCAGCTCTTGTCCTGTGTAAGTGTGGCTGCTTGATTGAACGTAGCGTTCTGGCTAGCGTTAAGAGTTATGTTTTCGTAGTAGCCCAGTAGTTGTTTGACTTGCACTACCGATACGTTGTACGGATTCTGTGGGATTGCAGGTATACTGGAGTAGTTTTTAAGCCCTGCGATTTGCTGCTGATAGTGATTCCAGTCCATAGGGCTGCAGCACGAACCCTGGAAGTATGTGCCATTCGGTTGGGAATCTACCGAGCTATAAATCGCTGACTGATCGCCCAGGTTAGCACACTGATCGCTGGTTGCTTGGCTTAATGCGGTAAATTGCGCCGATTCGGGACCGCTTTGTGCGGTTGTCGTGTTGGTTGTTAGAAATACGAATGCAATAGCTACTGCCGCTATGACGGCTATTAAAGCGATTAATTGAATAATATACTTAGCCATACGGTATACCCATATATCATAAATAGATATATCATGTTAAATATATAAATATACCCATAAATATTTTACCAGAGAAGATAAATCATGGAAAAAGTCAAAATAACAAATATGGTTAAGTTCTACACACTGGCACTTTTGCATGAGAAGCCGAGACACGGATACGAGATAATTAAAGGCCTAAGCAATGCCTTGAACAAAAGAGTGAGCGCAGGGGAAATATACCCTTTTCTAGAGCTACTTAATAAAAACAATTACATTTCATTTAAAACTGC
>DAHWQN010000052.1 GCA_027340645.1 Microcaldota archaeon | reverse complement strand
GGTATTTATGATAGCCACATTGCCATTCGTTAATCCCCCCGCTTGATTTGTAACGTAAGCATTTGAGCCAGCAACTGCAATTCCATCGGGGTTGTCTAAGCCGGCAGGATTCTCTGCGCCAGTTACCTGATTGTTTGTTAGGTCAAGAGTTAGAATATCTTGTGCATTATTTTGTATAACATAAGCATTGCTTCCTGAAGTTGCAATACCTGTTGGAAAATAAAATCCGTACTGGGTTCCTAGTACTTTTGTTATCTGTTCGGTTCCGGCATTTACTTCAATCACATTCCCTTTGTTCTGATATCCGCCTTGAGTATTTGCAATGTATAATGTGCTTCCTGTTGAAGTAATACTGTATGGACCTCCTAAACCGGTTATTGATGCATACTGTCCTGGATTGTTGTTTGCTGTACTGAAAGTATCAATTTGGTTATTATTTCCCAAAGTAACATATCCTGTTGTTCCGGATATGGCAATTCCATACGGTGACTCGGAAGACATCGAGATGCTTCCTGTTACTTGGTTATTGTTGATTACCAAAACATTACCGCCATTTTGGTTTGCGACATACAAGTTTGAGCCAGAGCTAGCTATGCCCCACAAGTAATCAAACGCCCCAGAGCTTATCTGTCCGTTCACAGTGTTTGTTGCAAGGTTTATTGTTATCACGTTGCCACTACCTGCTGAACCTCCCTCATTGTTTGCCACATAAGCTGTTGAACTTGATATGTTTATACCCATTGGATGATAAAACGCAGGAGAGTCTATGGATCCAATAAACTGGTTGTTTGCAAGATTCAATTCAATTATATTGCCATTGGAATTCCCGTTGCTTTGTTTACCATATTGGCATGTGATGTATGCGGTTGAACCAAAGACGGACATGCCGTATGAGTACACGCATGGTGACGAAATCAAAGCAATCCTCTGGCCCGTTGATGCACTAAAAACGTCTATTACATAACCAGAATTAACGTTACTTACGTATACATTTGATCCGTATGTCAAGACGCTAATAGGACCCGCAAAGTTGCTTCCTGAAGAGTCGATGGCACCCGTGAGTTGATTGTTTGCTAGATTCGCAATAAGCACGTTGCCATAGCCGCTCTCTCCACCCCATGAGTTAACTATATATGCAGTCGATCCGGATATGTTCATGTCAATAGGATAGTCAAATAAGGGGGACTCTATGCTTCCCGTTACCTTTCCGGTTGCGCTGTTCAACATTACAATGTTGCCTCGCGTATATGCACCTGAATGTCCATTGTCATTAAGTACATACTCAGTTCCATCGTATACGCCAATGCTCTCTGGAGCCGCGAACGGGCTCGGGCTTGAGTCCAGTGCGCCTGCAAGCTGTCCCGTTGCAAAATTTACAGATATGATGTTGCCGTTGCCGGATTTTCCGCCTCCTGAATTCAATACAAGGATTGTGCCTGAGCCGTCCAATGCGCCTGTGAGTGTTATTCCTGAACTGCCTGCCCCGGATCCGGGCGCGTTTGCCGCACCTGTGCCAAGGGAGTTTGTCGTTACTACTCTCGCAGTAAGTATGGCAGCCTCGCTTTCCTGGCTGAAGACGCCGTTCTTAGTGTAGTTGACCCACAATGTACCTGAGAAAGATGACCCAATGGCACTCGGAGTTAGGGGGCATTGGAATACTACACTTGTTGTTTCTCCAGGCACGACAGTTATACCGGGTCCGGAATAACTTGATGCTGGTGGTGCTCCAGTACTGTTCGAGCACGCAGTGCCTGATATTTCTATGCTTGTTCCCAGAGACTCCCCAAACGTGACTACAACACTGCCTGTAGTATTCATTTGAGGGTTGCTGCATAGGAATCCTGGTTGTGCAATGCAACTTGTAGAAAGTCCGGCGCTGCCGTTGAATACTCCCAAAGCAAACAATGCTGCAATGACAACAGCAATGATGAGTATGGACCATCCGTAGGTCATCAGGTACTCCATTGCTGACTGTGACTTAGGTTTAGGGTTTGGTTTTTGATCTTCGATTTTTTGCTGTGCAGACGCCATTTCATTATCATAATTCTTTGAATCATATATGCTTTCCATCAAATTCACACGGCGAGCTATATTTACCCTATTTGGACGTAATGTTTTAAATAACTTACATTCTGTACTGTAATTTTGTGCTGCCCGCCCAGTTAAGCGCTTTATCATTATTCATATGTATAAAAGATTCAATTTCGTTGTTTGCTGCGTTTTGCAGCAAAACGTTTTTAGGTTTTCGCCTGGATAGTTACATGGTCTTTGAATGGTAAATCACAGGTTGTTAATTGTTATTATAATAATACTTGCTGCAGTGGTCATTGCTGCAATTGAATTAACTTCAAACAACAATGCTACGCCAGCTACAAGCACGTTTTTCACTACAGTGCAGACAAGCACAGCACAGAACTCCACATCACAGGCAGGGAAAATCAGCAGCAATCCTTTGACATCCGGAGAGTACTATGGAATAGGCTATAGCAGCGTCTCAGCGCATGGCGTAAGCACCGCAAGCAATCAGCTGAACCTCTCACTTTCTGAAGGACAAGGCTACGGCATTTGCGTTTTGAGCGGTCTGGCTTACAACAACACCAGTAATATAACAATAACACCTACAAATGGCAATTACACTCCGCCTTGCAACTCTGGCATGCTCGGCAGCGGCGCTAACAAGGTAGCAATGGCCCTTATTCAGGTATACAATGTTACAAATCATGTTCAAAATAATGCCAGGCCGAGTACATCGCTTGAGATGAACTATACTGTGAGCGGAGGTGGGTCAATTACAGTAATTGCTGTTGCATGTTCCGGAAGCACGTGCGCGTTCTCTATGCCATCAACAACATGCAAGCTTGTTCAAGATTCAATATACATCAACACAAGTGCAGGTATAGAAGTATGCCATGGCCAGGCGCCAGGCAGGTACATAATAAAGATAATACCGAGGGATCCTTCAACTGCGCACGTGTCATCAAACGCCTTTGTGTTTTACGGTTAAAGATCACTTTGCCAGTATGTCCCCGAAGGATCTCACAAAATACTCCTTGGCCTTTTTTACAGTCCTTTTGCCATCCGCGGTAAGCGAGTATACTATCGTCTTGCCATGTTTCTCTCCGGAAATAAGGCCTCTCTCATGGAGATCCTTAAGTGCAGGATACAGTGTTCCGGGCTTGGGCTTCTCGCCTCTTCTCTTCTCGAGCTCTTCAGCTATCTCTTCCCCGTGCATGTTCTTCTTAGAGAGCAGCCAGAGTATTTGGAAGGAGAGCATGCCCCTCATGTCGCAGCCGTAATCTCCGTGCATGTGTATGGTATAAGATATCCTATATATTTATATACTTATGTCGCATTAATATATAGGACATCATATATGTCCATGGTGGAAAAATGAGTTGTGAATGCAATCAAGGATACGGATTTAGGAACTTCCTGACAAAGGAAGAGAAGATAGAAATCCTCGAAGAGTACAAGGCAAAGCTCGAGAAGGAGGCAAAGGGAGTGGCGGAAGCCATAAACCAGATGAAGAAAAATAACTGAATTGTTTTTTCTTTTCTTTTCTTTTCTGTTTTTGATAAAATAAAATAACTGCTATTAGAGATTGGTGAATCGATGATTTGGAACGAGCTTGCGGATGAAAAAACTGTTGAGAAAGTGGCGCAGTCCCTTAAGAAGAATGGATTTGAGGCACTGGTAGTTGATGATGGAAGCGCTGCTCTTGCAAAGCTTGCGGAGCTGATACCGAAAGGGTCAGAGGTCCTCACTGTCAGCTCGACAACTTTGGATCAGATAGGTGCGACAAAAGAGCTCAATGAGACCGGCAAGTATAATTCCATCAAGAAAAGGTTTGCTGACATACAGGATGAGAAGGAACGGCTCAAGGCCAGGAAACTCAGCACCATAACTCAGTATGCGGTGGGCAGCGTACACGCCATCACTGAAGACGGTGTTTTGGTAGTAGCATCTGCATCGGGAAGCCAGCTCGCGCCATATGCGTATACCTCGGATCATCTTATACTTGTGGCAAGCACGCAAAAAATAGTCAAGGACATAGATTCTGCGTTAAAGCGCATAAAAGAGTATACGGTTCCTCTGGAGCAGGAGCGCATGATGAAGAGCTACGGGATGGGCACGTCTCTGAACAAAATACTCTTATACAGCAAGGAACGTCCAGGCAGGGTTACAGTGATACTTGTCAAGGAAAAGCTAGGGTTCTGAAACCTATCTCAGCATCGTCTGGTTGCACTGCGCTATCGGACTGAGCTGGCCTTTTATTATAAGAGACGGATACCCGAGGTAAGGCACCCTCGCAACTAGATAGCCAATCACCTGAGTTGTATTTGCGGGATAGTTGCCAGCCTGTATGTCTATGACTGGATTGTTGTCGCCCTTCGTTATCATATAATACCTGCCATTGACGTTTATGGCGGCGTACAGCCTATGTATTATTTCATAATCAGTATAAAACGAATCTCCAGGTATAGTTGTGTAAATTATTATAGGATTGCTGTAGTTTTCTACGATGGTGGTGTTTGCTACACTTATGCTTGTTATCTCCGGTATTGCGAATGTATTCTGGCCGACTTGTATGCTCCCAACAGAGTACGAGTACTTTATCAAGTTCTCCGATTGAACGCTCTGGTTGACATAACACCTGGCAAGAAGTTGTGATGCAC
>DAHWQN010000051.1 GCA_027340645.1 Microcaldota archaeon | reverse complement strand
TCAAGCTAGGGAAGTTCCTCCTTGGACTGGTAGTCAACAGCATACTGGGCTTGATAGCCATATTCCTAATAAATGCAGTATTCGGACTTGCCATACCGATTACATTGGCAGTCATAGTTGCGACTGCAATATTCGGACTTCCTGCTGTTTTTGTTATAGTTATACTTAAACTCGGCGGCCTTATTTAGAAAGAGTTTCTGGACAAAAGCTTTAATAATCTGATTAATTAGAGTCATAACTAACAAACAAGCTGTTAATATGATTGGAGCGGGATTTGGCTTTAGAGTGGAGGACGTACTGCCTTACTGGGAGTACGGGGCCTTCTATTAAAGGCAAATACAGCGCAGCAGCTTTTCTTCTTTTTAATAACGGTTCTCACAGCACTAGACACCATTATTCAACTACGCAACCAAACATTTTGCAAGCAAGATAGCTGTCTGCGCTAATTCTACTAAACAAATGTGGTTGTATGAGGCATGGAAAAACTATAGAAGGGAAAACACAGAGGGTAGTGAACAAGTTAATAGACGACAGGAACGTGAGTGGTTACACCGATCTTGTAACGCCTTTTGAGCAAAGAAGGATGCAGCCTCTTTCGCAGGTACATTCAAACACAGTGATATCTGGAAGGAAAGCCATAGCTGCGGCCCTACGTGGAGAGGACAAAAGAGTTGTACTTGTGTGCGGTCCATGCTCCATACACGACCCTAAAGCAGCAATGGAGTATGCGGATAGGCTCCTCACCTTAAGCAATAAAGTAAAAGACACATTCATAACAGTAATGCGTGTTTACCCAGAGAAGCCCAGGAGCGGAATGGATTGGAGAGGCATAGCAAATCAAGGTTTGGATGGAAGCTGGCAGCGAAATAGAGGCTTGGAAATTACACGTGAACTGCTTCTATACAATGCGAAGATAGGATTGCCATCCGCCACAGAGTTCCTTGATCCGCTCATGCCGCAATATATATCTGATCTTATCTCATGGAGCGCAATTGGAGCTAGAACAGTTCACTCGCAGGTGCATCGCGCATTGGCTTCGGCATTATCAATGACTGTCGGATTCAAAAATGATGGCTCCGGAGACATTGTTGCTGCAATAGAAGGCATGGATGTCGCAAGACATGGACAGGACTTTGTAAGTGAAAGAATCACAGGAGTTGTTGCAAATGTTATGAGTAGAGGGAATAGGAATACGCACGTGATCCTGAGAGGAGGAACAACGAGAAATCTTGTGCGGGGGCCGGACAATAACGTAAGTGTAGTATCCACCAACATACCGAATTATGATTCCGGTACTGTAAGTTTAGTTTCAGATCTTCTCAAAAAGAAAGACCTCCCATCAAGGATTATGATAGACTGCAGCCACTCAAACTCCGGAAAGGATTACACGAAACAACCAGAGATCTTCATGAATGTCATAGGGCAGATACTCGCCAACAAGGATAACATATTCGGCATAATGCTCGAATCAAACCTTAAGGAGGGTAGCCAAAAAGTTAAGGATGGGATGAATGGCCTTGTATATGGAGTATCTATAACGGATAGCTGCATAGGCTGGGAAACAACAGAAGAAATAATCACAAAGGCGAACAATATGCTTTTACGCAAGTGATATTATGAGGGTGTGATTGATGAATGAACCGACAGAACTTGCCGACAAACGTATGTCACACCACATAACCTGACAGATTAACAAGTACGAAGCCATCGTCTCCGAGAGAGCCTTCAAAATTATACCCGTCATCACCAAACGTCGTTTCGATTACGTAAAGCCTAAAGCCCGGAGGTACAGACACCGTCTGGCTTTGATGCGCGCCTGTTAATGAGATTGAGACGTTCGTGATGCCATTAGCAAGAACAGTGGTGTTCATGCTGAAGCCTGCCATCGCTGAACGCGCCATCTGTGACATGTTTCCTGGGAATATTTGATAGGCATATTGATAGTAGGGCGTACTTGAAAATAATATAGCAGAAATAGTTGTTGTTGAGCTTGCCTGAGATTGCGACACAGTTGTGGTAATGCTTGAACTCCCGCTATTCTGCTGCAATAATTGAGCCTTTACTGAACTGGGTCTTGAAAAAATCGATATTAGCATCATCGATACCATGACAAGCAGTATGAGTGAGTAAGTGATAATCTTTGTATCCATATGATCGCAATAGGTAAGTTATTTCCTGATGATTATTTATGCCTTTTGTGAAGGCACGAAAGCCATCGTCTCACAAGCGCATGCATATTTAAACATTCCTTGAGGATAACTACATGGTTGTCAAATGAAAAAGGTAGCTATTTCAGTGGGGGGAAGCATATTATCAAAAAAGGGAGTGTTTGATGTTGAATTTGCAAAGGGACTTGCAACAGTCCTTAGCAAGAAGAAAGACATTAGGTTCATAATAACAACAGGCGGCGGAAGGCTTACTAGGGATGTTATTGCTGCAATAAGCCCTGTTGCGGAAAACAAGTACGCTCTTGACAACATAGCGATAACTACAACAAGGCTTCATGCAATGATGCTTAGAGCCATACTTAACGCCAATGAAAGCTTGAGTGGTGAGGTCTACGATGGCGTACCACTCAGCCCAGAAGAGGCATCAAGAGCAAATGAGATTAAGCGCATTGTTGTCCATGGTGGCTTTCTTGCAGGCATAACAACCGACAGCTGCGCCGCACTTTCGGCAGAGGCCATAGGCGCAACTCTTCTTGTCAATGTAAGCGAAACAGGCCATATATATGATAAGGATCCTAGTAAGAACAAGGATGCAAAGCCCTTAAGCAGGGCAAGCTATGACCAATTAATAGGCTTGGCTGAGAAGTCAGATGCAAGGAATCCTGGATCGAATTTTGTATTTGACCTGCTTGCCACGAAATTGATAAAAAGATCAAGGATAAAGACCGTTTTTGTAGGCAAGGACCTTAAAGCCTTAGATGGCGCCATCTCAGGAGGCGAGTTTGATGGAACAATTATCGAGTAGAGTTTTTAGTGATTTTTATGGCAGATGAAACAGGCATTCCAGTAAAAAATACACTGTTACGAAGCAACATGCAAGAGGAAGACATGACGAAAAGGCAGCAGCTCAAAGACGTGATGGACAAGGCAGAGATAAGCCTTATACTTGACACTTATGATGACATCTTCTCCGACTTCGACCCAAGACCATATAATGAACGTGCATTGTCTGAGGACTTCCTTACAGAAGCCAGAAAGGCAGCAAGGGACAAGACAAAAGGCATAGAGCTTCATTTCCTTATACCAGCGCCTTTGCAGGACAGGACTAGTGAGGAGCTTGTAAAGCAGCGACTGAGGGCACATTTCAAAAATCACTATAAAATGGCTGAAGAGGAGCTGCTTGATAGACAAAAGCTTGGAGCAGTGCTTATGGTCATAGGCATAGCCGTTGGGGTAGTTGATGTAATGCTTGTAACATCTAACGGGATAAGCACTTTCCTTAAGGATGCTCTCGATATAGTACTCGCTCCTGCAAGCTGGTATACTATCTGGAATGGGCTTGACGACTTGCTATTCAAGCCAAAAGAGGCATCTGCGAATAAAAAATTCTACAAGAAAATGGTAGGTTCGAAAATAACATTTTCGCCTTATTGAACTTATGCACGTACAATTATTTAGTAATTTCAATGGAGGCACAGATAAGCTATTTTCTAGTTGAATGTAAAACATATATGGAATGCTAGTATTTAATATCTTATAATTCCTATAGGCATTCATGGAAATTAAGCTATCAAAAAGCAACATAACGCTTGATAATAAGGAAATCACCACTCTGGACAAACTAGTTCTTAAGTTCACTAAAGCAATGGGCGACGTGGATTACGTAGTAGTAAGTGGATACATAGCAATTTTTTTTGGAAGAATAAGAGGTACAGAAGATATCGATATCTTGCTCGGTAGGATGGCTATAAAACAAATCGAAAAATTACACAAAAGTCTCCTCAAAAACGGATTTAAACCTGTAAACAATGTAGAAGATGCCAAAGATGCATATGGACTACTTTCTGAAGGATCATCCCTAAGATATGCAGAGAAAGGGACATGGGCGCCTAACTTCGAATTGAAATTTGTTAAAAAACCTCTTGATATGGTTACACTGGACAACAAGATTAAAGTTACTTTTAATTCTAAATATTCGATTTATATGTCTCCTATAGAATTGCAGATAGCATTTAAGTTATGGTTAGGCAGTGATAAGGACTATGAATAGGAACCTGACAAATTAAATACCTTCATATTCTATAGGATTTGGAGGCTTTTCTCTTCTCTTTTGTCGTCGTAAAAGACGGTTACGATGAGTCTCCTGAGCAACAGATGCAACGAGTGCATCAGTCGCCTGCCAGGAGATTATAACATGGAAATATATGAGTTAAGAAATAAAATAGTAGAGGTTTGGGCCGCTGCACGCGTCATCGTGCAGAAGTATGGGCATACGCGGAAGTTTGCAAAACATCTTGTTGCACTTGCAATAAGGCAGATAGAGAACTTCAACGATGTCAGACTTATCAGTTTTCTCATAAGTGACAAGATTGGAAAGATTCTTGGCTATAAGAGAACACTGCATGAATCAACTTTCTCGAAGGTCAGAAAAAGGTCAGATCCAAAAATGTTTGAGGAACTGATACAATGGATCATAGAGGAAAGGTTCAAAGGCAAACAAATTCGTCTTGTGGCACAGGACAGCACTGATGTTCCTGCATACTCAAATTACGATAGAGATGCAAGAACTGGCGTAA
>DAHWQN010000050.1 GCA_027340645.1 Microcaldota archaeon | reverse complement strand
ATATTCACGATGCATGGCGAAGAGTCAAAGTGCGAGGATCTCTCAAGAGTTCTTGGAAACATGATGCACGTCGAGTCAAGGTCACCCATGAACCTCGATTCCCAAAGGCTGAGATAAATTTATTAGCCAAACCTGCTTCTTAATATTATGAAGGCTCTATCACTAAAGGAACCATGGGCATCTCTTGTCCTAAATGGAAAAAAGACGATAGAGACAAGGGTATGGCGAACCAATTACAGAGGAAGGCTGCTGCTTTGTGCCTCGAAGAATCCTAAGTCTGACATATCTGGGAAAGCATTCGCAACAGCTAACCTTGTAGAAATAAGGCCCATGCAAAAGAAGGATGAAAAGAAGGCATGCTGCAGATTATACGACGGAGCCTATGCGTGGGTTATTTCGGAAGTAACTCCGATAAAACAGTTTGAAATTAAGGGGCAGCTAGGATTATTTGAAGTAGATTACAAGGAATAATGCCTATAAAACCTCATCCAATATTATTCTCTTTTCAAATGCACCGCGCTCGCCGCGCTTCTTCTGGATTATGGAATCAAGCTGCACCTTGTGGATCCCCTTCGCAATCGCTATTGCGTAGATTACCTCTATAAGATCAGCAAGCTCTTCAGAATCTCCACTTTCCGCATATTCCATTGCTTCTTCAATCAGTTTGTCCTTCAGCCTTTGGTCATATTCTTTGTCATCGGCAAAGTGCACCTTTGCCGTCTTCCCATCCTTCTTTATAATTTCAGGTATTTTGTCCCTGACAAGCTTATTATATTTCATGAAACTACCTAGCAGATAATACCGATGCTGATACTTATACACAACTGCTTATTAAAATATAATAAACGATGCAAACTGAAAAGGATAGCTCAAAACATTTGTTCAAAGCTAAGGAGTGTCGTTGGCCACTATGCTTATGAGAGAAGACTGGTTTACAGCATAGCCTGCATTGTCAGTTACGATCGCAAGAGCAGCATGTGAATTTTTCCAACCATAAACTACCTGTGCAACTGCAGATATGTTCCTATACTCGGAATATGTATAGTTGAATCCATTCCACACCCCGGATTTTGCATATGTTTTATTTGTTCCGTTTAGCAGTAAAGGTATTGCATTACCAATATCCTCTGAAATCTTAGGGGTGTTCGACGACGCCAAAGCTATGTATGCCATAGTTGAATTGGAGAGTGAGTTCGAGCTTGAGGCCAAGGTTACCCAACCGCTTGTAACATTTCCATAAAGCTGAGGTATGAAGTACTCGAGCAATGACATGTTTATATGCGCATTAGGATTATAGGCATCAGTTGCATTATAGTTGCTTATAGGTCCTATCAGCTGCTCTGCCTGGGAATAACTCACATATATGGTTGTGCTGTTGGCCGATGCGCTCTGCTTTAAAGCAGGTAAGGCCGACCCTGGAGAAGAGACTAAAACTGCCACGATTATTACAACAGCAACAACCGCTATCGCTGCATATATGATTCTCTTGTCAATCGGCTTTTTCTGCTTTATTGTGCCATCTACAGCACCATTATCGTCATTATTCTTTTTCATTCCCAATAAATTACCTTTCTATTTTCTAATCTGATAAAAACTATTTATTAATTACCAGGTGCTTCGCAATTGGTATTTAGCAAAAAGCAATCTCATAATATGTTATGATATCGCCTTCAGGCACTCCTTTATCTGCTCTTTTGGTATTGAATTTCCATTGATTGTAATTGGCGGAGCACCAAGCTTTTTAAGAAGGAAGAAAGGCGTACCGTTTCTTGTCCTTTTGTTGTCATATCTAAGTCCATCGATTACCTTTCCAAATAACTCTTCTGAAGCATTAGGGATCTTTTTCGGCATGCCTATAACCTCGAATATTGAGGAAACACGGGTCACTTCCTCTGAAGAAAGCATGCCCAGCTTGTTTGCAAGCACTGCTTCGGCCCTGATTCCAAGGGACAAAGCTTCTCCATGCGTCAAATTAAAACCCGAGTGGAATTCAATCTGATGTCCCAGCGTATGTCCCAGGTGCAGCACAGGATTAAACATCTCATATTCGTCTCCCTTCATGCATTCCAGCTTCAAATCGATCGTATGATTAACTATTTTCAGCAGCTCCTCCTTAGAAAGTTTCAGGTCTGAAGGAAGCGACAGCAGATATTCCAGAAAGTCAGTGTCCTGTGCCATCGCGTGCTTTATGCTTTCGACAAGTCCATTCCTGGTCTCCCGCTGGCTTAATGACTGCAGCGTCTCAACATCAACAAAAACAAATTCAGGTGGATAGTAAACCCCGAACGAATGCTTTGCAAAACGGGAATTAAGCGCATTCTTTGCCCCAATCGCGGCGTCATGCGCTGCCATCAATGTTGTCGGCACGGCAAAAAACTTCAATTTTTCCCTAAAGTACTCACATGCTGCATATCCTGCAACATCAAGCACTATTCCCCCGCCAACAGCAACGACGCCACTGTCAGCAGTTGCAAAACCGAGCATCTCATCCAATATCCTGTCTTTTATCTCCCTTGCCTTCTGGGCCTCTCCAGGGTGGAAGTCAAGAAGCAAGCACTCTATCCCTTGCTCCTCAATCTTTTTCTTGACAAATTCGCCATAGGATTTCTTTACATCAGTATCTGTGACGATGACTATCCTATACGGATCATGTTCTGCTATCTTATTTCCTATGTCATTTAGAATATCTGCGCCAACAAATACCTCAGTTTCCTTCCCCGCAAAACGAAATTTCTTCAGTTCCATGATAAAAACTCATTTACAATATTTCATCTTTTTGAACCATACTGAGTTTCGGCTTACCGTCTCTTATAAGAGCGACTATGCGCCATGTTTTTACATTACATATAACCGTGGGAAACAATAAAAACCCTTTATTGATAACGTATAATCAGATCATATGGGTAACTATGTTGTGAGTATTTGCTAGATTTGTTTTACTGGTTTGCGCTTCTATTGCTTGGGGTTGGAGCGGGCTTTGCAGGAGCTATAAGTGGATTGGGAGGTGGAGTTATTGTAATTCCTGCACTCTCTCTAATCTTCGGAATGCCTCTTGATATGGCTGCGGGTGCAAGCCTAGTGTCTACAATAGCAACATCAAGCGGTGCTGCAAGCGCATACATAAAGGATAAGCTAGCTGACATAAAGATAGGAATGTCGCTTGAAATGGCAACCACCGCAGGCGCCATACTCGGCTCACTCATTGCAGTGACATTATATGCTAAAGATCTATCCTATGTTATATTCATAATATTCGGATTAGTATTGCTCATATCTGCATATCCGCAGCTAAGGAAGCTCAAGAAAAAGAACTATAAGATAAACAAGCCCGACAAGAGCACAAGATTACTACAGTTAAGAGGCAGCTACTATGATAAGGCCTCTGGCAAGCTGATAAGATATAACGGGGTCCGTTGGCTATATGGAGAAACTGTTATGCTCTGTGCAGGCATAATATCAGGTCTGTTGGGTGTAGGTTCTGGTGTGCTAAAGGTCATAGGGATGGACGATGCAATGCGCCTTCCCATAAAAGTCACTACTGCCACAAGCGATTTCATGATAGGCGTTACCGCAGCTGCAAGCAGTGCTGTCTACTGGGCATTCGGATACATAAATCCTGATATCGTAGCTCCTGTAGTTATAGGGGTGGTTATAGGCTCGTATCTCGGCACTAAATTCATGAGGCGCAGCCAGAGCAGCAGGATACGCATGATATTCGTCATAATGCTTGCTGTTGTAGGAATCGAGATGGTACTAAGAGGTATGGGTGTAGGATAATGGATTTCGATGGATTGATAGGCTGGACAATTCGCATAGGACTGATGATCAGCACGTGTATATTAATCATGGGTTCAGTGCTGACCTATTCTGGTCTCAGCGGCATTGGCACCATTCTCACATACGCCGGAGTGATAATCTTGATTGCAACTCCCGTATCAAGGGTTGCTATGTCGATATTATTATTTTCGAAATCAAAGAATTGGCTCTACGTTGCGATAACGGCCATAGTGTTCATCAACCTGATGATTGCAATATTCATACTGCCGGCACTGCTTGGTAGATGAATTATAAGTAGTCCAAATCCTGAATCTTACGAATATTCTTCATTATCATACTTTAGTTATATCGCTACTACCTCTTCTCCAATTTAAATTATTTTACCTTACATGCCTTGAAAGTTAATTCTGCAACCAAAGATGCTGGAAAAGGCTTATACTTATATATTTTTTAAAAGCCCAGCCAGAACCTTTTATAAAAGCATATTTATCGATAATATTACATAAATCCCCTATCCTGCAGCTTCCAATATGCATAATATGTTCCGACAAGTGCGAAGGCCGGCCAAATATTTACAATATCAAGCATGCTGAAAACAACTATGCCTATTATCTCACAACTAGCGACACACGTCACTATAAAAACATAAACAAGCCACGACTTTTCAATTGAATCAGCCACATATTTTCTGGCCCGCCAGAATCCTGCAAAAATTAGCAATGCAAATGAAACCCCAATCATCATCGAGGCATACCTCAATTGAGGTGAAGTTTGTGGCGTTACAATATATGTGCTTACTATTATGCCAACAAAAGCTCCAATTGCAATAAAAACTATCAAAGACACTATGCTTATAGATGCCTCATTTGAGAGGGGGCTATCCTCAGGATATGTTTCGTCAACCTCTTCAGCCCTTTTCAGGTCTGAATCTGTATTGATGGCACTCCCCATAAAATATACCTATGGCCTATTTGCCATAGTTATAACTTTTCTAATAGAAATAAAAAGGAAACGCCTTGGCCGGGATTCGAACCCGGGTCGCAAGCGTGACAGGCTCGTATGCTGGACCACTACACTACCAAGGCATGCATTATACATTCTTCACAAAACATTAAGAACCTGCAATTTTGCGATCCCG
>DAHWQN010000004.1 GCA_027340645.1 Microcaldota archaeon | reverse complement strand
TGGCGATCCTTTTGCGGTGTATCCCCAGTGCGTATGCCAACGGTTATCCGCTTTATCGGAAGCGCAATCTTTGAGAATATTTCATCCAAAGGCTCGCTGAGGTTCTTATACACGTCATTGTTCAGTGCGCGCAATGGCGATACGTATACGCAGTATATCCTGTCTTCAAGAGTCCCTGCGACTGAAAGATCCATTAAATCGCTCAGTATGGCGGTGAACGCCGAAAATGTCTTTCCAGATCCTGTCGGTGCAGTTATTAGGATATTCTTTCCCTCCTTTATCAGCTTGAATGAATACCTCTGCGGCGGCGTAAGCTCTTTATACCTATTCTCAAACCACTTCCTTATGAAAGGGTTTAGGCACTCAAGGCTTGCCTCCCTTGTATATGGTTCTTTGCAGTATTCTATCATTGACTCACATCAACTCACAAAAGTAGCAGAGGTTTATAGGCTCAAAAGTATTAATATGTTGCTGGTCCTGAATGGGAACTATAACGGCATAATACCGTAATCTACGCATAGTTTTATATAATATTTGCATCTATAACTCCACGCTGTGTGATAAGCAGCGTGTGGGTGGAAACATGAAGAAGAAAACGCGCAGGGCGAGAGTAAGAGCGCAGGGCTCGACAAAGGTTTCTGGAAAGCGTGACGGCTCCAGAAATGCCAGAGTAAGAGCACTTGTACGGGCACAGGAAATGAATGAGATGCTCAAGAAGAGCATAATTGAAAGCGAGGCCTTGCAGAGCAGCGGAGATGACAGACCGTGGGGAGAACAACACGTGTATGACCTGCTGGCGGAAGAACATGGAAGTGCAGCCCAGTATAAAAACATTGAGCCGCAGGCAAAACGCACTGGTGCACAAGGCAAAGCAAAAAAGGGGCGTTCTAGGAAAGCGTAGTAATTTATTGCGCCTTGTCCTTTTTGGAGTCTCCCTTTCCTACTGACAGTCTGACGCCGTCAGGATTTCTTGTTATGGTTATGTTTAAATCCTCACTGCCGAGCATATGGCGCAGCTCTTCATATGTGTAACTGCCTGCATCCAGGCTTCCAACTTTGTCTTCCTTGTTTTTGAGAACTTCTGCACGGCGCTCCATTATCGCCATTTTCTCAATAGTACTGTATTCAAGGTTGAGCTTAGGCTTCTCAGCACCATATATGTCCTCTATACCCAACTCAATCGGCTTATAGCCCTCGCTTTGGTATATGAAAGGAAGAACTGCATTGAACTCCGATTGTATGGAGGATATGGCTTTGTCTACGACCGCTTTCTCTCCTGCAACAACAAAATCATCGCCATCTAAAAAGCCCGTGAATATTTTATTGTTGTTTTCCTTTGCCTTATCTTGAAGTAGCTGCGACACAAGCCGGAGTATCGTTATGCCCGGTCCCGGGCCGAATCTCTCGACGAACTTTCCGACACCTCCAACGCGCAGCTTGCCTATTTCATAGTCTTTGTCAGTAGCCTTGAGCGCCTTTTCAACAGTGTCAGATATACGCTCTTCATTAGGCAAATCTATCAATGGATCGAAGCGCTTGCCCTTTTTCTTTAAGAATATTTTTACCAAGCTGCGTAGTTCTGAAGGTTCGAATGGTTTGCGTATATAATAATCAGCGCCATACTTTATGCCGTTGAACCTGTTTGATGTTGCATCCATCGCACTGACGATTATTACTATAGTATCCTTGAGCAACGAGTCCTTCTTAATGCGCCGGCATATCTCCAGACTGTCCATCCCGGGTAGATTCAAATCAAGGACAACAAGATCTGGTCTCTCAACCTTTATCCTGCGCATTGCCTCTGATCCATCGTGTATTTGGGTTATGTCAAAATCCCTGCCTATGGTGAATGCCATAAGATTATTTATGCTTTTGTCGTCCTCGACTATTATAATCCTGCGGAACGTCTGCTTCTCTTGCAGCATATAATACGTAGGTATGCCGCCACTGCTTCTGGATGCTATAGCGCCGGCCTTTTCCAGCTCTTTGAGGCTTTTCTTGAGCATCTCTTCATCAATCCCGGATTCTGATGCAAGAACCTTCAGCTCATCGTATGTTATCTCCTGCTTATCATTAAGCGCAGCTATTATATCCGACTCGGAATCCTCGAGACTTTTCATGCTAATCGCCATAAAAATATCAAGGCAAAGGATATTATGCTTTTTCGGATAATGTGCGGAGTCTTTGGCTTGTGTGTGGCGCAACCCTTTTAAGCTCTTTCATTGCATATCATAGCATGGTAGGCGCCAGAAATCATGGTTATAGCAGGCACAGGAGTAATTACTTGAATCTGAGGAACATCGGCATAGCGGTTGTAATAATACTTCTATTTGCAGCCATTGCCATTCTTGCGCTTTCATCAAACGGGGCAATCAGCACCGGAACGGCAAGCCATTCCATCGGAATAGGCAGCACCCTGCGGTTCTATCTTAGCAATGGCACAGTATTCTCGGTTTTCCTTGGAAATTCAAGCAGCCAGAATGCAGAAATTTATCTGAGTCCATACCCGGTCTTGACAAATCCTATAACAAAAATAACAGGCAGCGCAGGACAGGTATTTAATCTGAGCATTTCCGGAAGCGGCACTGCTGATATAAACCTCAAGATAATCTCAACAAATGGCACGGGGGCAACAGTAGGTGTGATACAGCTTCCTTCAGGGCTCACAATACGAGAGAGCTCTCTGGCGTCGGTTGTTGTGCCTGCTTCATTGCCTGCATCTGGAGCGTCTGCACAATATGCCTCGACTACAACCGTTCCTGTCAATGCCACTACTTCAGTTACTACAACAGCAAACAACACAAAGGCAACTACCACAATAGTGCAAGCCTCACAGATTCCGCAGACAATAATTAACCTAGCGGATACAAGCAACGAAGGAGTGCTCATGAAGAACCTTTCTGCACTTTACGCTGAGGAGCCTGGCTGCACAGAATCAATTTATAACCAAACGATACGTTCTTTGTCCCAGGTTCCGTCTGGACCACTTTCATATGAAAATGTCACCAAGATGACGCCGACTTCTACTAACACAACAATAACTCAGCTTCCTTCAGGGCTATATCGGGTAAACTACAGCGTTACCGTGCCTACAAAGTCCTTTTCTGGGACCGTAATAAGCATGTATATGGATGCATCAGGGAACATAAGCAACCTGCAGTTTCTCGGTATATTCAAAGATCAAAATTATACTACAGTTTATAACGCGTACAAGACACAAAGCGCAGTAGGAAACGTGTGCGCTGCGTATGTGCAGTAACTGCAATGCATTAAGAAGTTGCAGATGCTGCTATAAGCGCTTATGAATTCTGCCTTTATATCAGTCCCTATATTTCTTAGAAGTCCTTGTGTGAATTATAGAAAGGCATCACTGCAGATAATATGCTAACGGACAGCACTAGGACAATAAGAGGATTTTTATAGGGTGACATCCTCCCACCCGTAAACGGTGTGGGCTTCCTCTGCGTTCATAGGAGATTCCTCTCCTCCTGTATTGGAGGTGTTTTATCGGTTCTCAGTTCCTCGAGTCCGTTTGCGATGCATGTTGCATCGTATTGGCGATTCTATCCCTGAGCGTGACTTCCCCTCTGTCCGAGGGTAGCTCTTTTGAGTATGTTTATCGATGCGTTTATGTCCCTGTCCAACCGCAGACCTCATCTGTCGCAGTTGTATTCTCTCATTGATAGTGGCATATCCATTATATTGCCACAGTCGCTGCACATCTTTGAGGTATTCTTTTGCAGTGCAGGAAGCAGCGACTGTAATTGCGATTGGACTGGGATGGGTACCGTTTGTTTTCCTCTACTCTGTAAACTGGCTTGTGCAGCGATCGAAGATTGAGAAATCAGATTCAACGACTCAGAAAGTGGCGTGAATCCCACAAGGAAGTTTCCGTTTTGCCCCGGCATCAGCGTTATATTTCCTGTTGCGGTGAAGCCATTGCCTGCGAATGTGGCCGAAGGATTAAACCTTTTTCTGTTTCTGATTCATAGGCAATGTGAACCAAAAGGTACTGCCTTTTCCTGGTTCAGATTCAACGCCTGTTTGCCCATGATGTAGACCGACTATCTCCTTTACTATTGTAAGGCCCAAACCGGTACCCTTGCCAGCATGCCTGACAAGTTCGTTGTTTTCTATCTGGAAGAACTTTTTAAAGAGTTTTTCTTTATCCTCATGGCGTATGCCTATGCCAGTATCGATGACTTCGACGCGTATCATCTTGGTATTTTTGCTCTTGCCATTGCGTCTTATATGTACCTTTATTGAGCCCTTGTCTGTGAACTTTATGGCGTTGCCTATAAGGTTGACAAGCACCTGTATTATGCGATTGGGATCGCACTCTATCTCTGGAACATCGTACTCTACAAAATAATTGAATGCTAACCCCTTATTCATTGCAACCTCTGCTTGAGATTTGACTCCGGCATTTTGGCATAGTTCTGCCATATTAACCATGCGTATATCCAACTTAACTTTTTGAGATTCAAGCTTGGCAGCATCAAGTATGTGTTCTATTAATTCATTCAGCCTTTCAGATTCATCTATTATTGTTTGCAGCGAATCTTTCTGGGCTTTGTTGAGTTCTCCAAACGGCTGGCCTTCGAGCATCAGCTTTGCAAATCCTTGTATTGAAGTTATAGGAGTTCGCAGATCATGTGCTACACTATATATGAACTGCGTCTTGAGCTCACTTTCCTCCTTGAATGTTTCACGTACACGTTCGGATTTTTCATACGCATCCTGTAAGTGCTCAAGCAGCCGCTTTGTGCCGAGTTCCTTGCCCATCAGCACGTAACTCGAGAGCATGCCCGTGCTATCATATGCAGCACGTATGACCTGCTGTGACGGAATAACTTCTTGCGAGTTTTTTACAGTAAAATTTACATATACATCAGATGCGGTGGCGCCCCTTTTTGCCAGGTTCAGTGAATTGCTTATGCGCATCTGGCTGTCGGCATCTGCACATATGCTCGATATAGACGCACCTAACAAGTCAGATGCACGATAATGAAGTACCTTCTCAACGGACTTATTTATGCTCTTTATGTAGCCAAGGGCATCCACATTTATAACCATGTCACCTGAAAAGCGAAGTATATCATCAATGCCTTTCTTAAGTAACCCAATGTACTCATCAGTGTTCTTTGAGAGAATTACATTGTATCCATCCTGGCTCTGCACTACTGAACATGCTACTCTTACAGAAACGTCATTTCCTAGAAGTATATCAAGCATCCCATATGACCTGCCGCTCTCTGCTGCCTTCAGGATTTTTTCGACTGTTTCGCTGCCTTTAACAATGGCTGATAGCTTTTTTCCGGAGAGGTAGTCCGGGTCTATTTGCAGAGCATCCTTTATGTTTCCGCTGAGCCACTTTATCCGTGTATCTTTTGATATTAGTAGGCACACATCGTTGCCATACTTGAAGAACTGCTCTTTTTCCTTCATGAGTTCCAAATCAGTTACATCATAGAAGGTCAATATCAGGTTTTCCGAACTTGATTTGACTGGATACATTCGGTATCTGCGACCGTTACGGATCGGTATATCAATGGCAGAACCCTTCCTTAATATATCCAAATAGTTTTTTTCGAGGCCCAGCATATTATGAAGTGCTCCTGACCGTGCACTTGTGCCAACTAACGAAATGAATAAATCATTAGACATTGTTACGGCTCCTTGCCCATCGATTATGCACTTAGGCTCCCCAACATTAAATATAGAGGTGAAGTAGTCAGACGTCTTTGCCTCATTATACGCCTTGTTCATGAGCCAATATTCGCGTGAGGCGAGACTGCCGAAAAAACCAAGCATGCGGAGATCCCCCTCTTGAAAGAATCTGTCTTTTCTGGAGAGCAGAGTTATAGTTCCAATAAAGCTGCCCGACATTTTTAGAGGCAGTATTATACAACTCTTAAACCCAGAATTAAAGAAATTTATCAGCTCAGGAAATGCTGAGTAGCTGCTCAGGCTGTTGTCCAGGTATGGCACTCCGGTATTGAGTATGAATTCCTCGCCTTGAGTTGGCTTTGCCCCTTGTTTTCTTAGGTTCTTGAATTGTGATATTTCGGCACCAGTAGCCTTGCGCAGCGAATCGGTGAATGCGCCTAGGAATGATTCTGGATCGCCTATGCTAAGTGAGGCAATGTCCGATATAGGCTGTTCGAGGGAAAGCATAAAATCACAAGCTTATTAATTAATAACAACGGCAATACTATAAAATGGTGCAGTGATGGCATTGACAGAGTTGTTCAGGGGAGTTTATAAGATAAATGGAAAGCTTGCGACAAGGAATCTTGTTCCTGGGGCAAAGGTATATGGTGAGGAGCTTAAGGTAATTGACGGCATCGAATATAGATTGTGGAATCCATACAGAAGCAAGCTTGCTGCTGCGATACTCAACGGCATGGGAACAATGGCCATAACTGCAGGCTCCAATATTTTATACCTTGGGGCTGCTAACGGGACAACATGCAGCCATGTGAGTGATATTATAGGTAAAGATGGCAGCGTTTTCTGCGTAGAACTCTCGAAACGAAGTATGCGTGATCTGATAAACCTCTGCGAAGTTAGAGACAACATGATGCCGATATTCGCTGATGCAAGTAACATTGAGGAGTATATGGAGGATGTTGGAAGCGTTGATGTAATTTATCAGGATGTATCCGCACAGGATCAGGTAGGTATACTGATTAAAAATTCGAAGATGCTTTGCAGCAAAGGCACAGCTTACGTTGCAATTAAATCACAGAGTATAGACATATCGAAAAATCCTGAAACTGTATTTAAGGAATTCATTGACAAGGCATCTGAAGATTTTGAGGTTATAGAGACAATAAAGCTCGAACCATTCGATAGAATGCACCTGTTCGTGGTATTTAGGAAGAAAAGGTAAGCGCACAGTGCAGACTGAATAAAAACTGCAGAAAAATAAAAGTATATAGAAATGAATGTAAGTATGTGTAATATGAAAATTACAAGAATACATAAGTTCAAAATCTATCAGATAATGGTAACTGCATGAGTACTAAAAAGGCAAGAATGTCAGTAGCAGTGAAGGGCACTATAGACACTGATTCTGCTGCAATGCAATGCCTGCTCTGTGGCGCTTATACTCCTTCGCAGAAAAATTCCTTTTGCATATCATGCGAAGCACAGAGTAATCTTGATGATGCTGATGACTATGCTGTTTTTTCTAAAGACATGGGCCAGCTTTACATGGACTCTGTTGTTGGTAAAACTGAAAAGCTAGATGCTTTTGCAAGAGCGAAAAGGCAGCAGGCTCTGCCAGCCGGTATCCTTTACGGAATAGGTGTACTTTACTCGAATGCCTCATCATACATGTACTATGACAGAGACTATACACGCAAAGGCTTCATGGAGGAGAACTCGTCCAACATTTATTCTGCATTATCACTTACTTCAAGATTTAAGGAGTTTATGTACAAGGCATTAGACTCGTTGAGCAGTGATAGCAGGCATCTCGAATCAAATGAGTACCTAAAGTTTATGGTGAACATTAGGCTTGGAAGGATGACATATGCAAGAAGGTCGCTTGCTCTGATTCCTGCCGCTGATTCGAATGCGCACGATTATGCGCAGATGGTCTATCATATAACAATAAGATCAAAAGATTCTATGGCATACATAAACAAGATGCTGGATAAAGGAGTCGTTAATGCATCTTATTACCTTGCAAGGCATCTTGCGCAGACGAAGAGATTTGATGAAGCCGCAACAGTGCTTCAAGAATTCACATTAAAATGGAAAAGCCCAATGGCATCGCATATGTTGAACAATCTTCTCTATTTTACTGAAAAGAAAAATGGTTGATGACAAGATGGCAGAACGCAGACGCTCGAGCCCTACAAAAGGTGTTTTTGATGTACTTGCCATTGCAGTGCTTGTTATACTGCCCATCATAACGCTTTATGTGATATTGGGTGTATCAGGGCCGTCATGGGACATGATAGCTAGGTCTCTCAATGGAAAGACCCTCTTTGATTTTATAACGCATGTTGGAAGTCCCAGTGCGCCTGAGATGCAGGTTGCGTTTTCTGGAGAGGCCCTGAACAGCTTGATTTATTACTTTGAGCCTTATAGGGAACCGCTAGGCACTCCGATATTCGCAGCTCTTGACATTGTATTCAAGAGCTCTATATTCCCGTATATGATTGTTGAATTTGTTGTGTTGGTAGCAGCTGTGCTGTTCCTGGGCCGTGAGCTTGGCATAAATAAGGTAATTATGCTTGCTGCATTTCTGAATCCTTATTCATTATACTTCTTTTTCGTGCTTAACGGGGGAGAGGGTCTCGCGGTAGCGTTTGTGTTAATTGGAATAGCATATTTATTGAGAAGGAACCCCTTAGGAGGACTATTTCTTGGCATAGCAGTTATAGCAAAGTATCCTGCCCTGGCGCTCGTGCCATTGATTATACTGCTCTGGAACAAGAAAAAGGTGTTCATTGCTTCCCTTCTTGCTGCTGCGCCAATACTTATTTGGGGCATGATAGATTTGGGAGTTTGGGGAACCCCATTCTCAAGCTACCTGTTATCGATCCAGTACTCCAACGTAACTGCTTCAGCGGCATCCATAAGCATCATGGCAATATTGGCAGTGATTGCCTATCCTGCGATATTATCCGGCATGGCTGCAGTTTACCTGCGTAAGATGCGCCTTTCGATAAAGTTCGGGTATCGTGAGAAGGTATTTGCTTCATTTATAGTACTGGCGTTTCTCGGATATATTGCCATTCTGCCGCACAACAATACAATAACACAAGCGCGGTATGGCTTCCTTTTTGGCGCAGCGCTCATGCTCATGGCCGCATTGCTTATGGAAAAGGCAGTGAAGAGGAACAGTAATGCGAAGTATATGGCATTTGCAATAGCAATCGGAATGCTGATGATGATGCTGCTCGCATTCTTGATGGCAGGATACACACAGGTATTCCATGGCACAGCTGCAGCTCTTGCGTATTACAGCCCTGGAGGCCAGAACAGTATCTTTGCTGATGCAGGAAGCGAGCTTGCAGCCCTTGGCTATGCAAATTGCAGAGTAGTGTCGAATGCATGGATCCTTATGCTTTACCAGGGCTATGACACATACTCGCCTTTTGCTGCATATCCTGACGGCGAGCAGTTAAGGTATCCGGTAGTTGTGTTCAATATAATCGGAGTTCCAGTAAATAGCACGCCCTTAGAATCTCGGTTGGATTCCATGCGTGTGGCTTATAGCAATGAAAACATGACTATTTATCTGCCGCAAGGCGCAGGCTGTTATGTCTATAACGAAAGCTGATCTGCTTGAAGAGGATTACTGTTAAATACCTTCGCTGAACTCATATAGTGCTGTCTTTGTGATTTTTTATGGAAAAGGAACTTGCAGGCAGACTGCTTGCCGTGGTACTGTTTGGGGCTCTTACTGCTTTAGGTTTTGGCTTTTCCATTTATCTAATAATAAACGCAACTAATGCATATACATACCTGCTTGCCTTCTCATACCTGGTGCTCTCGATAGTTGCTGGTTTGTTCAATACATTTACTGCCTATTCATACTATCGCTCTTACTTCTATGATATTTACATAAATGGCATAACGGAAAATCTGAAACCTATAATGAGATTGCCTACAGTAGCAGTGGCTGTTGCTACATATAATGAGGATCCGGATACTGTAGTAAGAACTATAAGCAAGCTCAAGGACTTGGATTATCCCAAGGACAGAATAAAGTTTTATATGCTTGATGATTCTACAGACAGAGAAAAAATCCAGCATGTACGCAATGCATGCAGGAAGCTCGGATATAAGTATATACACAGAATAAATAGGGTTGGATTTAAGGCTGGAGCATTAAACAATCTCATGAAGAGCATGAAGGAAGAGTTCATAGCCGTATTTGATTATGATGAGTATCTTACTAATGCTATGTTTCTTAAGGACCTTCTCCCTTATTTCCAGGATGAGAAGCTTGCTTACATACAGACTGAAAAGAGATATAAAAAGGGTACGTTCTTTTCTGATACTGTTGACCTATTTGACGCATTTTTCTTCAAGTTCATACAGCCATCGCGCGCGCTGAACAATACTGCAATATTCGCCGGATCTTGCGGTTTGATACGATCAGCTAACTTGAGGGCGGTCGGTGGATTTCCAGAATATGTTATAGAAGACACATTTTTCAGCTTCGAGTCTGATATTCACGGATTCAAAAGCTTGTATATACCGAAAGTATATGCTTATGGGGAACCAATTTCAACATTCACCGAGCTTGTGAAGCAGCAGTGGCGCTACAACTATGGGGACACGCAATTTCTCGGGTACTTTATGAAGAAATCAAGGAACAAGAATATAGCCAAGCGTACTTCCCTCCTGTCAAATATAGACTATATGACACATGGCTTCGGGCTGAATTACATTTCAGTCATGCTTGTGCTTTTCACCTTAGTATCAATAATGATAGTATTCTCTCAGCTTCCGATAGCACATCTTACAGTTCAGAATCTTTTCAGTGCAGGGTATTTAACGTTTGACCTTGAGATACTTGGCATAGGCGCGCTACTGGTATCAATACTTGCGCCTATAATACTCACGAAGACATACTTTGGTTCTTTCAGCAAGGGCTTCATGATATTTATCCTTAATTTTTCACTGGCATTCATACGTGCAAAAGCTGCGTTCGCAGCAATATTCAGGAAAAAATACAAGATTGTATGGAACAGGAATAATTCTATAAAAAGCCATAGGTTTATATATGCGATCAGGAACTCAGTAACTGAAATAGCTTTCTCTGCCTTCCTTTTAATACTTGGAGGCTTTGCTGTTGGTATAAACAACCTTTACGGCGGTATGTGGCTGCTGTGGTATGGCGTATTGTACGTATCCACACTGTTTATGTTTTACAAGTACAAGTAGTGCAAATATGGCAAAAATTTATCTGAAGGCGCATAAAACTGAACATGGCGATATGATAGCTATGTGCGATGAGAAGATGTTGGGAAGGGTATACTCAGACAAGAAGACAGGCACAACCCTTGACCTGGATAAGTACAGGGATTTTTACGAAGGCGCTCTTGTATATCCCAAGGATGCCGTTGATACATTATTAGGCGCAGACATATACACATGCAACATAGTTGGCGAGGATTCTGTAGGAGCAGCCATAAAGGCCGGGCTTGCCACCGACTCAGATATAAAAGCCATAGGAGGCGTGCCATCGCTGCAAGTATACAAAATCATCCAGTAGCTTCAACTCAACTTCAGTATAGCATCTGCGATGCTGCCATTGGTCTCTTCAAGAGCTTGGCGTGCGTCGTCCTTGCTTGAATCCGTCTTTTCCATTACCATGCGCACATCTTCCTCGCTTATCTCAGGCTTCGCCTTATCTACCTCTGAAACATTGCCCCCAGATATGCTAAATGTCTTGGTGCCCTGCATCTCTATCAATGTGACAGACGCTCCCACTATCACTATATCCTTATCTGCGCTGCTTATGATTACTTTGTCTGAGGGTATTTCTGTATTTTTCATACCCATGCTGTCCATCATACGCTTCAGTGCCCTTGGATCCATGTTAGGCATCATTACATAACCTCAGATATTGATTCTCCATTGAAGGTATAAATAACTTAGTTGCGTTTAGAAAACATGGGAGAGAGTACCGGAAAGGCAACATACAAGGTTCCGCATGGAAAACTCATCACAGCAAAGGTTACATATGAAACCAGTATGGCAAGAGTAGAAATTACGGGTGACTTCTTTGTGCACCCCGAAGATGGACTATCTGCAATAGAATCATCAATCGAGGGAATTGCTGCAAATGCAAATGAACATGACATTGCCGTTGCTGTACAGTCTGCCATAGATGCAAATAATATTCAGACTATAGGAATAGATGCTGTGTCTATAGCCAAGGTTGTCAAAATGGCGATAAGATGAAATGGAGAGTCATTGGCATTGAGGAACATGACGCGTTCACGAACATGGCCATAGACGAAGCGCTGCTTTCGAGGATATCAGAAAAGGAATCTCATCCGACGATACGCTTTTATACATGGAACCCGGGTGCCGTCTCGATAGGCAGGTTTCAGAGCATGAGGGATGAGGTTAACGTTGATCTATGCATAAAGCAGGGCATAGATTGCATAAGGAGGATTACTGGTGGTGGTGCCGTATACCATGCGCAAGGCGGAGAGGTGACGTATAGTGTTATAGCTCCTGAGAAGATGTTTAGTAAAGGCATACGTGAAAGTTACAAGGAGATATGCTCATTAGTAATAAGTGGATTAAAGAACCTTGGAATAGATTCGAAGTTTGCTCCGATAAATGATATAATAGTAAACAGTAAGAAGATATCAGGGAGTGCACAGACCAGAAGACAGGGTACGCTTCTGCAGCATGGCACTGTCCTTTATGATTTGAATGTCAGTGAGATGTTCTCCATTCTAAACGTAAGCAAAGAGAAGATATCCGACAAGCAGATAAAAAGCGTTGAAGAAAGGGTTACGTGCGTCAAAAGCCAGAAAAATGTCAGTATAATGGAGCTTTATGATGCATTGCTCATGGGATTCACATCTGATATTGACTTCACAATGGGAAAACTTACAAAGCAAGAGCTAGATGATGCAGAAGAGCTCGCAGATTCATACAGAAGCAGAGAGTGGAACATGTTCAGGTGACGTTTTGAGTATAGCCTTTGTAAAAGATTCCCCTGCTAGATAGGAGCTTCGGACAAATGGACCGGCCGCTGCGTACAAAAAGCCTTTTGACATCGCTTTATCTTTTAACATTGAGAACCTTTCCGGTGTTACAAACTCCTTTACTTCTATGTACGCGGAATTGGGGCGCAGGTACTGGCCCATCGCAATAAAATCCACGCCAATTGAGCGCATATCATCCAGACTTGACATTATCTCTATGTCTGTTTCCCCGATGCCAAGCATCATAGCCGATTTTGTGTATATCCTTTTATCTAGCTCCTTTACTGTCTTTAGTACTTTAATCGATTGCCTATACGATGCGCGCCTATCGCGTATGCTCGGACTTATTCTCTCTACAGTCTCGATGTTGTGCCCTATCACATCTGGCCTTGAATCGGTTATCTTGCGTAGCAGACGAGTGTCTGCAGTAAAATCTGGTATTAGAACCTCTATCTTTGTACCAGTATTCAGCCTCTTTATCTCCGACACGCATGCAGCAAAGTGCCCCGCACCTTGATCCTCTAGATCATCCCTGCACACTGAAGTTATGACTATGTAGTCAAGTCCCCACTCGTTTATAACCTTTGCCAATTTTTCAGGCTCGAGATCGTCTGGTTTCTGGCCTGCTGCACTTTTCTTCACGGCGCAGAATCTGCAGCCGCGTGTGCACAAACTGCCAAGCACCATGAATGTCGCAGTGCCACTGCTCCAGCACTCAGTTATGTTAGGACAGTGCGCCTCGACGCATACAGTGCTAAGACCAAGTTCCTTTACACGATTCTTTATGCCGGAGTAGGAACTTGTTGATGCAGGACGTATTGAAAGCCACTCAGGTAACGCATTCGATGCTGCCATGCTTAGAATAATCCATACAGTAATTTAAGTTCCTGTTTCAAAGCAGTGGACGGCAATCTAAGGCGAACTGCCAAACCCGAGGGCCTGCCACTCGTTCTCCACTCCGCCAGGGCTTCCTGGTGCAAAGTAGTTGCCTGAGAAATAGGGATAAATGACATTAGTAGGTATGCCGTTGTTCCCATAGCCGCTGTAGTCGTTGGAATTGCCGTTGAGAGGCCACCAGCCAATGACATTGCTTGAGAGCGACGCAACAGGAGAGCCGCTTATCCCGCTTGCGTATATGCTATTTGCCAGAGGTGTTGTTATTATGGAATTGTAAACCTGTACATCAGATATGTTACCATCAAAAAATGTATTGCCGGTGCTCCATAGTTGGCATCTTGATTCGCCAATGAGAAATGGGTTGTTTGTTGGAGTCGGAGTGGATGGCAGCGTAAATGGTTGCGACTCTAAGGAAGTCCAAGACGCTCCATTCCACAAGTATCCACTTGGGTATGTGCCGTCTACCTCAACATATACCTGAGTTGCACCATTCCACGACAAAACAACATTATGCCAATTACCATTGCCAAGGTTTAGGCCTGGCAAGTAGACATCGTCGGACCAGAATGCTATGTATAAGCCAGGTGTGTCTGTTGGAGGACTGTCACCTATGTCGCCGTTGCCCGTAAGGAATATCTGATATGCATCGCCTGCAGTGCTGCATGCACCTCCATCCAGAAGCGGTTGCTGGACAGTTGATTTTGTATTGAACCACAGGGATGCGCTGCGTTTTGAGGATATTGCAGGGGCTTGAACGTAACTGCTCTGGCCATTGAATGATCCTGTCTGGAATATGCTGCCGGTTTCAAGTGGATTGCTGCTCAGGTATAAGTTAGGCAGGGTGTTGCTGGTGCAGGTAGTAATGCTTGTACATGAGCCAATTCCAGGTATTGGATACGTCGTACCTGTATAATTCTGCATTAGCGCGTCGCGCAGGTAGTTGCCTGAAGGCATCAATGTGTAAATGATGTTTGAAGGTGTGCCTGTATTGCCCTGGCCACTGTAGTCGTTCGAGTTCCCGTCCAATGGCCACCAACCGATAAGGCCATTGTCCGGTATTGGAAGGCCGCCTATTCCTCGTGCATATAGTTGTGATATTTGGTTTGAGTTTAGGGCTGTGTCATAGATTTGGACATTGGAGATCAGACCATTCCAGTCATAATTCGGTTGATTATAGGGGTAATAGCCTATGTACGTAGGGAAATCGTTTGTGTAAATTATTCCGCCAGAGTATGACGCAGTACCTTGTAATACCCCATTAAGATAAAGCTTTAGTGTAGTTCCGTCGTACGTTCCTGTCCAAAATTGCCATGTGTTCTGAAGCACGTTTGCGGATGAGGCATAAGCTTCTGTGTTGCCTCCATTTCCTATAGTAAACCAAAGTGTATCAGAATTTCTCTGGGAAAGACCATAGCTCGACGGAGCGGTGGTGCTAGATGATTCCCTTTTGCTTAATGCGACAATCAGGCCGGTGCTTGTGGAGTACGTCCATGCTGCTAATGTAATCTGTGCTGGCTTTATATTACTGCCCAAATTAATGCTGCCCAACCCATTGAAGCTTGCACTCTGCCTGTTGTATCCCTGGAATGTTGACATGCCTGCAGCAGATGCATTGAACGAGTCATTGGCGCGTGATAGATATGAAGGAAGGAAAGGCGATGCTATGTATGATCCATTTGAAATTGCTTGCCTAAGGTTCTCTATGTTAAGCGTAGAAAGCTGCGGGCCGTAGAGCAGAGCGCCCTGCCCTGTAATAAAGTAGTTAGAAAGTACTACATTCTGCGAGTACACGAGATATGGAACTGTTGGGCTTATTGGCGCTATGCTGTTTGTTATAAAGCCGCCAAAGCTGTTCTCGCACCCCGATAATGACCCCGCATTTGGCATGACAAGTATCGTATTCGATTCAATAGTAGATGAAAGAGAAGGGCATGACGTGCCTGAAGAGTAATAGACTGTTCCATATGCGTATGCAAGAGTGTTTCCGCTGCTTGCATATGTTCCGGTTACAAGGCTTGTAAGGTTTGACGGATTCACAAAGTGTATATATCGCAGTATGCCCTGCTGCGCATAAAACAAATCTGGTGTATTGTTTAGTGGTACTGAGAATTTTACAGGCATGGAGTAAATAGATGAAATTCCCCCTACGCTTATGTTTACGTTTTCTACGTAGCTTACGTTCAAGACATAGGGGATATTCTGTGATATTGAAAGTTCGTTCTCAGTGATAGACTGCAGGCCTGCCTGTGAGAAATTGCTTATTACATTGGAGTTGTATGCCTGAAACGTGAGGTTTCCCATCGACCGGATAAGATAGTTGGCAGATAAGGATCCAGATTGAACATTTGGCAGAATGCCGTTCGTCATGAGATATTGCAGATACTTTGTAGTGTTAGCTATAAGATTTCCCTTTCTGAGAGACGCGTTGTATTCATAGTAAGTGAGAGTGACAAGCGCAGCACTGAGGCTCTCTCTTCCAAACTGCGGGGCATTCTGCTTTAATGATGATATTAGGCTTGATGACGATCGCGATAGGAATGTGCTCTGCGCCACATTATTGTATTGCGTATCAATAACTACAAACGAGAAGAGCTCAGCAAGTATGAGTATAAGTGCAAGAAGCACTGTGAGGGTCATCAGCTGTCCTTTTACACTGCCCTTTGAAAAGCTTTTTATTTCCATGAATATACACTTACCTTATACAACTTCGGATTGTTGCTGTAAAGAGAGTTTGCGCCGTTGAAGCCCCCATTCCTGTTGAATGGCACCAATGCAGACGAAACTGATATTGTAGATGCACCCTGATAACTCTGTGGAATGTAATTGCCATTGGCATAATTTATGTTAATTGGATAACCCGTATTATTATAACCGGAGTAATCATTGGTATCGCCTTCTAGAGGCCACCAACCGACGACATTGCTTGAAACAGGCCCTCCGGATATGCCGCTGTCATATAGCTCGTTCATCTGAGTTGAGTTAAGCGCAGAGCTGTAAACCTGTATGTTTGCTATGTTACCGAAAAAGTATCTGGTGTGCTGATTCGGTTCTGCGCCTATCATATTGAATACCGAGCCGATGTTTGGATCGCATCCACCGATTGACCCCTGCTGCGACTGGCCATTAAGATAAAGCGTTGCTGTTGTTGTTCCGCCAGTATGCGAAAACCCTACAAAACTCCATGTATCAAGAGGCACCTGCAGGCTACTTGTAAAGATGCAGGACCCTCCCGAATCAAATATCAAAACATTGCCGTTTGTATCGCTTATCTGCATGCCTGCTTCTTTGCCTTGGCTATAGCTTCCCATCAGGTATATTGCTTCCCACAAATCATAACTATTTGGACCGTTATAGTATATCCAACCTGAAGCGGAGATCGATGATGAACCGGTAGGCATGTTGCTTGTACTCATGTTTACGTAGCTGCTGGCTCCATTGAAAATCAAGGTGTTGAATGAAGGAG
>DAHWQN010000049.1:2456-4926 GCA_027340645.1 Microcaldota archaeon | reverse complement strand
TTTGCGAAGATGGAAGAAAAGGAAAACAATGTGGATATTGTAGATTTCGTATCGATTCTGCTTCGTGAGTCGGTAAACCGCGATAATGTAGTGACTGTGTTGCGTTCGTTCGGTCTTAACGACAATATGGTAATCAAGATATTCGACAATGTAAAAGAGGCAGGCTCATGAAAAACTCATTTGTCATAGGCAAGAACAACCTTAAGAAGATGATAACGTCTCTGGGGATAAATGAGGGGAGCACAGAGGCCATGCTATCAAAACTAGATAAGATGCACAGGCATGTTGATGCTGTCGCATTTGTCGGCATGCTAGAGAAGCTTGGCGTAAAGGAGGTGGATATTACAAATATACTTAGAAGGATAGGGGTTGATGATGCAAGCATAAACGGCGTATTTAATACTCTTGACAAGGAAAAGATACAAGAGACATACGGTAAAGTGTCAAGGTTAAAGCTGGTGGGTTGATGGCCAAGGAAAAAAGAAAAAGCTATTGCATAATATGTGGAAATGAGAAAAACGGCATAGAGGTAAAGGAGGACAGTGTAATAAGGATAATACGCTTCCTGAAGAAGAATCTATTCAAATCAGAGAAAAACAACCGGCTGGTCGTATGTAAGGAATGTTATGAAAACTACAAAAAGTACAGGCGCAAGTATGTCAGAAGGCAGGCAATATACGTGGCATTGGGAGTCCTGTTTCTAATAATGTTGCTTATCATAAATCCCTCTGCATTAGCATTCTTGATAGGACTTGGAATGTTGCTTCTGCTGTACCTTTTCTCAATTCTCAATTATGTGCCGGAAATAAACCTTCCAAAAAAGCAAAAGCAGAGTTGATGGCTTTGCAAGCGCAAGCGTTAAATACATTAGATTTTCATGTTAGTTCATTGCAGTGATTCCTGTGGCTCAAGATACCGTTTCAGAGGAAAAGATTGTACCTAAGGTAGAAAAGTTCAGGTTTGATGGCACAATGGTATCCAGCCCAGAGGCAATGCGAGACAAGCTGTCCAAAGTTCCATTCTACTCCGTAAGCATAGAGAATGGCGCCGTTGTAATAGGAAATGTGGAAAGCAGGAACATACACAAGCAGCCATATCTGTTCTACATAATAAACATAAATCCCGGATCCATAGAAGTAATCTACTCAGTTCCTCCGGATTCCAATGAATCGCTTCGAAGAGCGCAGGTCATGCGCAGCGTCGCATCTGCTATGTCAATAGTATCTGAAGACTACAAAATCAATATCTCAGAATTTATGCAATACGTCGATTCAACACTGGACAAGCTGCTTTCCGGAATGACGCAGAGCTACAGCACCTTGTACAACAGATACGGGGCAATCCTGGATGAATATAGGGCGCTGAAGCGTCTGAACATAGAACTGTCTTCATCAAACAGGAATCTAACGATCCAGGCCTCGCAGCTGGTCGAAGAGAACAAGCGCATGTCTGCGGAGCTCGGAAAGCTGCAAACTTATTCTGACCAGTCACTCATGTCTATAATAGAGGATTGGATAGAAGTCCATAACAGCACTATCGATATAGGGCTTTTCTCAAAAACATACAATGTTTCCGCGCCGCGTGTCGAGGAGATATTAGACAAGATGGTGTCCGAGGGCTACCTCGAGGTTAGGGGCTAGCATGGAGTATAAAGTATACATATCAAAGAAATTCAATTATACCAGAAGCTACAAAATAATCAAGAGTACGAAAGGCAACTCGAATGCCATATCCCGATTTGTTCAAAAGCTCGTAGACAAGTACGTGCTTAAGACGAACGAAAACGTCTGATTCCATGCTTTCAAAAAAGAAGATAATAATCATCGGGTCAGTTGTTGCCGCTGCCATAATCATATTCCTAATTGCATTATACTTAATAATAGCAAACGCGCTCCTCGGCATTGTATACGCCCCACAGGTCTCCGGCCCAATATCAGTGTATGGGGCTGTCGGTACCACTGGAATAGCAACATACAACATGTCAAAGTATCTTGTTGAATTTGCGCGTTTCAGATACGAGATGTACAATGTAAGCCTTGCAAACTTGTCAATGGAAGTATTTCAGAAAAATCCTATTTTTCATGTATACATAATAAATTCAGGAATATCCTGCTATGAATGCTTCGATTACAGCAGCATGTATTCGCAAATGTACAAATATCTCGGAATGTACGGAATAGAGCGCAACTCCACCAGCGTTCAGGACATAAGCCTAAACCAGATAAATTCAACTGCAAACAACTCCGTAATAGTTCTAGCCACCGGCCTGTTTCCGGCTGAGCTCCTTCCATCTACCGGTTTGCCGAATGTAATAGGCATCGGCAATGTGAGCCTGACATCACTTCTGTCGCGCGGAGATTATATATTGTATGTGGGGCAGAACTTCTCCAGGGCAGAAGAAAACGGCCAGATATATAAGATGCCAAATGCAACTCTTGAGAGTCTTAATGCAAGCAATCTGAATTCACAC
>DAHWQN010000049.1:0-2446 GCA_027340645.1 Microcaldota archaeon | reverse complement strand
GCGAATGCGTTTTTCGGCTTTAGCAATCCGACGTTCGGATTTTTCAACGGTATATCCTACGGCAACGTAAACTATACAAATGTTTATAATGGATCAATGATAGCGTTCAGCAATTATCCAACCACAATATGGAAAAATGTAAGCGCAGAGGCATCAAATCTATCAAAGGCTATAGCATCGCGTTTTTGGATGGGTAGGCTTTCATTGGGAAATTACTCAATAAACAGTAAGTCAAAAACAACTGACGGAAATGTAACAATGCTGACAGACGCAAATCCAATTTTAAATACTGCTGAATCCCAACCGGAACTGAATGCATCATATTCCCTTATCACTGTGAATGCTTCAAACAACGCCACATGGGCTGATGCCGAATTCCCTTTCAGAGTTCCGTATAACGAGAATGGAACCATTGCGATACCATCTGTCATAGGCTACGGCACACTCGCGCCGGTGCAGATAGAAATAAACCAGATATCATCCAAGAAGTCATTTAGCATAAATGTCGTGAACAGGAGCCTTGATTATACATACGCGTTCGGCCTTGGCGCATTCAATACAACGCTTCCAACATTGAAATATTACACATTTGGCAATCTGCCAACCGGCAGTTACTATATTGCATCACTCATAGACATATCAAACAGGCATTATGGCTATGCGCTTTTCTATGTACCCATGTTAAATGTATCCTACTACAATACAACCTTCACTAACGGCACATTTATTTTCAATGTGCTCAGCAACGGTCAGCCTCTCAGCAACGCCACCTTTATTGCCACTATAGACGGCCAATACAACGAGTCTGGTCCTGTTACTGGCGGCAGAATCGACTATACACTTCCGAAGGGGTCTATAATAAAGTACGGGGAGCACAACGTTACAATTCACATACTAAATGGATATTATCCTGTAATTGAATACTACAACGCACCGCCAGGTATACCCTCAATATACATAGAAATGGGCGTCGCCGCAGCGATAATAGTTCTGCTTAACGTGCTTCTGCGGGCGCCTAACCGCGAAGATTACTACATAGACGTATCTGAGGTACCTCCATCATCCGAGGAATCAGATGTTAACGTTACCGCAGCTCAGATAACTGACTTGTTTGACACCATAAACATGCGCCGCTACTGGAAGTATATGCCGCTTACCGCTAAAGAGATAAAGTCTGGAATAAGCTCCAATATACGGGTAAACAACATCCCTGTGTCAGTAACTCTTCAGAATGTTGATGAGATACTCTTTCAACTAGTTTCAAAAGGAGACATATCCCACTTAGGAGATTCCTACCTTCCAAAGCGCTGGGAATCCTTGTCGAAGCACGATGCAGAATATCTTGTAACTTTCAGAAAGCTACGTGATTACCTGGTTAAGCATGCGGCGCTGTTCACCGATCTAGATCAGGCCAGCGATGCGGATATGGTGCTTACTTCAAAGGACAGGAAGGTACCTATATTCATATTCTCAAAGTCATCAGGAGTAAGGCGGATAAATATTCAGGATAGCACAAAAGCCTTTCTTGTTTTCATAAGCAGCTCTGCATTGTATGAGTTTACCGATAGGCTGTACAGCACTTATGGAGAATCATCTGAAATGCTCCGCATAGCAATAGAATCCGGTTCTATAACGCTTGTTGAAACAGACGATCTCAGCCCGCTTCTTTACTGACAGCTATTCCTGAATATCTTCAGATTCCTGCTCGGCACCGCCTTCTCCGCCTGTGGTCTTGTCATCCACAACGTCATCGGGCTCGCTGAAGAGCTTGCTGTATTTCTTCTCTATTGTCGACTTGAGCCCGGCCTCTATCACACCACTGTCCTTGCCTGTTATATCACCCAAATCCTTGGACAGCTGTGAAACATACCTCATTATAGTCTTATATCTGGATTCCTGCAAGTTCCTGGACTTGACCCCGCTTAGATAACGCTGCAGTATCCTGCCGCAGTCCATAATGGCTAGTCTTATCTCCTCTACTATATCGTCTTCCTTTGCAACAGCCTGCTTGCCAACGCCAGAATACGGGACATACACGCTTGAGATGTTAACAAGAACGCTCACGGGCTCCTCCTCGAACTTTGTTATACCATACCTTTTCCAGTCGATGCTTTTTGCTGCTTCTGTTATGGCACAATTCGAGGCGTCGAAAAGCAGCGGCACCTTATTTGCAAATCTCAGTATGTTGCCCTCGGCCTCTATTATCTCCCCATCATTTTTCTTCTCATTGACTTTTTTGCCCGAAGCTCCGCCGTATGCTATTCCTGCCTCTACAACAAACGGGACACCGCCGCGGAACACCTTTGGTTTTCTCTCAACAACTCCGAGGAAAGCCGGCGATAGTATATTCCGCATCGTCGCCTCTATCTGTTTCTCTCCTATTGTTGAAAGAGAATCAAGCTCAGGAGCCATCCACTTTACCTGCTTAAAGGCCTTAACTACCTTC
>DAHWQN010000048.1 GCA_027340645.1 Microcaldota archaeon | reverse complement strand
TCAGAAAAGGCGTTGCACAAATCCAAGGCGGGGCTTGTTAAGACATCCCTTATAAGTGATAAGGAGATATCAGGAGCGTATTCAGAACTTGAGAAGGAGGGAAGGAAGCTAGCGCCTTATAAAATCATAGCCCAGAAAATGGCAGGGGAAGGAGTGGAAATAATATTAGGTGGCAGAGAGGACCAGCAGTTCGGCAAGCTCGTTCTATTGGGCCTTGGTGGTATATATGTAGAGGCATTCAAGGACTTTGCCCTTCGTGTGTGTCCCATAACCAGGTATGATGCCAAGGAAATGATACAGCAGCTCAAATCAAGGAGTGTCATAACATACAATGGGAAGTCCGAGAAAATGCTTGAGGACTTATTGCTCAAGACATCGAAGCTGCTTCAAGACAACAAGGAGATAAAGGAACTCGATCTGAATCCGGTAATAATCCGTGAAGACGGATATGATGCAGTAGACATAAGGGTGTTGGTGTAATGTCAAGAAAGGAATTCAATCTTGAGCCGATGGTGAAGCCTAAGAGCGTTGCAGTGATAGGTGCCGCTCGGGAGGAGGATAAAGTAGGCCATATAATACTGCAGAACTATATAAACGGCGGATATTCTGGAAGGCTTTATGCTGTCAATAGGAATGCATCTGGAGATATATTAAACGTAAAAACATACAAGAGTGTCATTGACATAAAGGACAGCATAGACCTTGCTGTAATAGCCATACCAGCTCAGTACGTGCCCGATACATTAGAGGAGTGCGGGAAGGCACACGTCAAAACAGTCATAGTTGTCAGCGGCGGCTTTGCTGAGATAGGCGAGACCGCGCTGCAGGAAAAAATTGTGGAGATAGCAGATAAATACAACATAGCGATGGTTGGCCCGAACTGCCTTGGGGTTATGGATCCGAGGTCAAGGGTCGACACACTGTTTCTTCCTACATATAAGCTGAGCAAGGCACAAATAGGCGGCGTCAGCTTTGTGGCACAGAGCGGTGCGGTAGGAAGCACAGTACTTGATCTCATATCGGAGGAGGGATTCGGCTTGTCGAAGTTCTTTTCTTATGGCAACGCCGCACAAGTTGATGAAGTTGACATATTGAATTATCTGATGAATGATAAGGAAACTAAAGTAATAGTTATGTACATTGAAGGTATAAAGCGCGGCAAGGAATTCATTGAGATAGCAAAGAAGGTAACGAAAGTGAAGCCGGTAGTTGTGTTAAAAGCTGGCAGGACAGCAGCAGGTGTTTCTGCAGCTCATTCGCATACGGCATCGCTGGCAGGGAGTTATGAAGCGCATGAGGCAGTTTTCAGGCAATTCGGATTTACAATAGCCAATGATGTAAGCGAACTGATTTATTATGCCAAGATATTCGCGTATGAGCCGATGCCGGCTGGGGGCAATGTCGCAATAATAACCAACGGAGGCGGCACAGGGGTGCTCACCGCTGACGCAATATCTTCTACTCGGAATCTTGTGCTTGGTGAGTTCAGCGGCGGCGTTGCAAAGAGCCTGAGAGGCAGGATGCCTGCGCTGGTGAATATAAGAAACCCGCTGGACCTTGCAGGAGATGCGGATGCGGACCGCTACAATGTTGCCATAAATGCTGTTGCAGGAGATCCGAAAATAGACATAATACTGCCGATTGTGCTGTTCCAGACGCCTGGAGCAGACTCGAGGCTTGCCGAGGAACTCATAAAGATAAAGCAAACTGTAAATAAGCCAATGGCGGTGATAAGCATGGGCTCACAGTACACACAGATGCATAAGATAATGATGGAAAGCGGCGGAGTTCCTGTTTTTGATTCGCCTGGCGCAGCAGCTACTGCTCTTGAAGGCTTATACAAATACGGAGTGTATCTCAAGACTAGGAAGTAGCTATAGTTATTGTCTTGAGATTTCTTGTTGAGAGCCTGGCTGCTGCTAGACTTATCACTGCTATAAGAAATACAAGCGACTCAAATATGTATAGAGGCATGCTGCTGGAGAACGGGACAAGAAAATCCACAAGGCCCATTGGCAGCGCGATGAAGAGGTACCTTCTTTTCTTATAAACTGCAGCTACAACACAGAGAAGCCCCCACGAATAGTGCATTATTATTGATGATACTCGCTCTAGAATTCCGAAAAGAATTGTGGGTAGGGCCACATTAACCTGATTAAAAAGGCCGGGATTCGCTGTTGAGATAGAATTGTAGACAAGTGATGCTGTACTGCCGCCCGTGCTAAGAAGCACATATGTTGCTATAACGCTTATGAGAGGCAGGATGCCGAGCAGGACGCCATTTTCCCAGAATGCCAGCCCTATACCGTAAGCGCCGGCGTTGTTGGCATTCATGAAGCCTTTTCCAACTGCGTGCTTTGCGAAAAGATATGCAAGCCCTACTTCAAGCAATACTGTCTGCATGCCGAAGTACAGGCCGAGCAGAAAAAGATTGTTGTATGACAACACAAACGAGTATGTCAATGCCTGAAATATGGATTTCGCAAATATCGCTATTGAATATGCTAGGAAAGAGTAAGCGAGTACATTGAATGTGAGTCTGTGCTTCCTGTGCGAGTAGAAAACTAGAAACAATGCGATTGCCACCACAATGACAGGCTGCAGTATATACGCAATGTCGATGTTTTGCATTCATTCACGAGAAAAGTTCCTCCACGGCCTTCACTACAGCTGTCTCCTTCTTGCCTTCTGCGCTAAGTATCTCGAAAAGCCTTGAGGGGCTTACCTTCAGTGAGTAACCATGCTCCCTGAGCTTTTCTAGGAATATACTTATACCATAATCACGTACAGATACATTGCCCAGCATGCCGCTCTGCAATTCAACATTTTCTTCTTTTCCATCCTCAACAATGCTGCCACGGGTTATTTCCACTATAGCATTTGCATGTGATGCCGGTACTTTGCTGACATCCAGATCAGATGCCTTGAAGCCTTCCTTCATGCGGCCCTTCAACTCTACCCGTATTACGGGTCTTTCAGTACTGGAGCCTGTTGTCTCTTTTATCCTTTTGTCGATAGTTTCCATCACACTCCTAGGATCCTCACCAGAAACATCAATCTTCAACATGACAAACTTCCTCGAGCTTATTTTATGGAATGCATAGGTCTTCTTTTCTGTGTCAAATATGAAGAACCCTTTGTCTTCCTGCTCTCCTTCTTTAAGCTGTGTCAAGACCGTACTGCCTGGTATGAGAAATGGCTTGCCATGGCACTTCATCTCTACACGATTGTGTATATGTCCATCGACATATAAATCAAAGCCTTCAGGAAGATCCTCCACGTGCATGAAGTCCTTGCTAAATGGCAGAAGCTCGTACAGAGACTGATGAAACATAAATATGTTAAATGCCCCATCAACGGGCTTGAACGCAAGTCTGTCTATTGTTTCCTTAAATCGCTCTTCTGCCACTCCACCTACACCGAAAACTACAACAATTTCATTGCCTTTCTCTACTACTACCTTCCCCATGTTTATGTTTACAGCAAGTCCTGCAAGAGAAAGTATGTCTGTAGGATCAACATCGGTGTCAGATCGCCGTTCATGCGTTCCTGGAATCAGGATAACGGGCTTATTTGTATAAAGCTCGCCTTTGCCCTCGAACAGGGATACACGGGCGTGGAACTCTTTCTTTGACAATTCTCTGAAAAGGGTAATACCTTCTGCAATAACATCAGGCTTCGGATGCCGGTAGTCAAATATATCCCCAGGCATTATCATCATGTCCGACATAGAGTATGCCTTCTCGAATGCTTCGCGCGCTTGAGTATATGCGTCATCGCGGAAGCGCTCGTAGCCTAAATGAAAGTCACTAAGAATCGCGATCTTCATACTATCAGTAAGATTTGCAGGAAAAGGTTGTTAACATTATTGGTGCAGTTTTATGCATATCGCTTAGAGTAAGAACCATGATTAGATGCGGGCCCGCGGAGAGTCGAACTCCGGATTATATTATTAGAAATATTAAGTTCCCGAAGAGCAGTGAAAATACAACGCCTATGAAAAAGAATGCGGCAAGGGGTGCTGCATTTCTGTAAACTGGCAGCTTCTTCTTTTCCGACTCTAGGTCCTTTATTAGCTTAGGAGTAGCAAGCCTGCCGAAGTTCTTTGACACACCCTTAAAATAGGTTAAATCATCATGATTCATAAGATTTGTTGCTATCATGTCATCTGGAGTCAGCTCTTTAGGTAACAGCATTGAAACCATGCGGTAGTTCATCAGCCTTTCATATACAAGCATCACCGATGAGAATATTGCAAGCGCAAGTATGAGGATTATTCCAATGACACCCATGCCTGTTAACGTGTACAGCATGACCATCAAGAGTATATATGCTACGACTATCATGAACCCCATAAAAACCCTTTTGCTTTCTATCTTAAAGTCCTTCTCTAGGGGATTGCGCCGCGCGAATGCCATGTAATATAGTACGAGCATTATTATGGCGAAGTAGCCTGAGCTTATGAATACTGATAGCACGAAAGGTAACCCAAGCTGCGGCGTAGTGACTAGAAGTGGCGTCGTCTGTATTGGTAAAAGCAGAGCTATGGCTGTAAGTTCTAATACATCTCCGGCGCCAAGAAATCCCGTCTTGTATAACAAATACCCTATTCCCAAGATTATTAATGCAATTACTATGCCAACTACAGTGTAAGAATTCATATAAGTGATGCAGAGAGCAAGAGCTACCACTACGCTTCCGTAAGCGAATAGATTTGGAACTTCGCGGTTGTTAAAGAGATCGAAGAGTGAGTACGCTAATGTTATTGCGAGCAGTACAACGATTCTTATGACGTCAAATTCACTCAACATGTATATGACCAGCTACATGTTTGTAGAGAAGGTTTAAATAGGTATTTTAACAGAGAGATATATGTAGAAGGAATTGACATGCAGACGATAGCTATATGGAAGGGCTTTGGCTTTAAGCACCCGACAGTAGTAGCTATAGCAATGAACGTCTGCATGAACAGGTTGTACCTGT
>DAHWQN010000047.1 GCA_027340645.1 Microcaldota archaeon | reverse complement strand
ACACGTATGTGAGTATAGTTATTGCGACCATGAACACCACAATGGCGAACATTATATCGAAAGACCAGAATTGCGCTCTCACGGATTTCATGTAACTAACACATTTTTATTGAAGCTCTGTCACCTTTATCTGCGTTCATATTTATATACCCTTATTACAGAGTGTGCAGCAGACAACCGCCATCATTTTGACAAAAGAAGGTCTTAGAGAGCTATGGAAGACACCAGCAAGAAAAATCCAATTATTACAGTTGCCTCTGTAGCTCCTTGATCAACAAACATAAACCTGTGAAGAAAACCTGCAGCTACAATGAGCATAATTCCAGCAAAGAAAATAGGGAATCTGTATCTTGGTTTGAGAAGCTTCAATGAATCACCATGAAAGTAAAGTCTATCGGCATGCCTGCCGCAAGCCCGCGTAGATACAAGTCTACAAATATTATAAATATCAGGCTTATCCAGGCTAATTCCTCATGATGCGCGTTTAGCCATGATTGCTTATTGTATATCTTCTTCCTTAGAGTGCCTCCATTCAAGCAACTAAAACAGTCAGTGCGCCCACCTATCAAGCTCCGCAGAGAGTGGCATGAGAATACATACAAAGTCAGAAGCACAGCATTTATCGCGAGTATTATGCTGCCGAGCCTAAGAACGAATGCTCCTGTATAAAATAACGAAGTATAAACATCATAGAAGAAGAACGGCAATATTATTATTGCTGCATATAAAAAGTATCGGTGCATATTCTCAATCTTAAATATTGCACTTGTCTCTCCGCTGTACTCCCTTTTCTTAGAATCCATACTTTCCACGACTGGACATGCGAGTGGATGCTTGAATATGTGTTTATTATAATCCTTTCTGTATGCATAGCATGTGAGGCGATAAAGGCCGACGAATGGCAGCACTAGTATTGTCGGAGAGTAGAATGGATCAATGTACCCGTTTAATTCCTTTACAGGGAATATGAAGAAAGCTATTACGGCTATGGCTATTATCAATATGAATGCATACAGCCTAGGATTAAATTCAAGAAACTCCGCCGGTATGTATTTTTTTATTGCTTTGTTCATCTGCTTCCACTCTTTCCGATGGCCTTGAGTTTGTCGAATAGCATCAGCGCAGGATCATACATTTTGTCTATCGCACGCTCTTTTTCAGGTATTATGGCATTATCAGTTATTTTTATGTGTTCAGGACACACCTCCTGGCAGCATTTTGTTACATTGCATAGGCTAAGTCCCTTGTCATTCATCAATGACACAGATCTGTCTACTGTATCCAAGGGATGCATGTCAAGAGCGGCTGCTTTTATTATATGCCTTGGTCCTATGTATTTTGAGCTATGGTTCCTTATCACATGGCATACGTCCATGCACAGGAAGCACTCTATGCACTTCCGAAACTCCTGCGCTCTTGTAACATCCTGTTCCTTTATATTCCAGGGCAGCTCGATGCCTTTTTTAGGCTTAAACTCAGGTATGTTTCTGTCTATCTCAAAATTTCCAGATAAATCCGTGACAAGGTCCTTGACATGTGGAAATGCACCCATAGGGTTCACTGTTATTTCTGCCCCTATGTCATCTATCCTAGTCTTGCACATCAAACGCGGATAGTTGTTTATTTCAGCCGCACATGAACCGCAATGTGCAGCCTTGCAGTTCCAGCGCACTGAAATTGTTGAATCGATATTCTCAACAACATAATTGACTGCATCTAGCACTGACATGCCTTCAGTAACTGGCACTTCGAACTCATCATGCCTTCCTGGACTCTTTTCGCCGTGGTCTTTGCGAAATATTTTTAGTTTTACTGTATCGCTATGCATAACTCTCTTCACCTATTATTATTGCGAGGTTTTCTGGTGCCTTTGGAACCTTGATATGAGACACTGATATCTTCCCATTCTTTATGGATAGCATAATATTTACTTTCCATTTTGGATCTTTCTTTGGATAATCGTTGCGCGTATGGGCACCTCTGCTCTCCTTTCGCTCAAGAGCACTTAGGAACATGCACTCTGCCAAAATAGCCATGTTGTCTAAGGCCAGACAGGTTATAAGGCCATGATTGAATGCCATGCCGCCTTTTACTTTTGTACCGCTTGCCTTAAGCTTTATGTCACGAATTATATCAATACCATCAGACATATCTTTGGCATTCCGAATTATGCCGAGTTTGTCATCCATAGTACACCGAAGCCTTTCAAGAAGCTTGAATGGATTTTCTCCGTCAGTAGCATCCGATAGATAACTTTTAACTCTCTTAATTTCCCTTTGTATACAATCATCTCCGATTTTTTCCGATGACGAATGTTTTGCGGTTTCAGACGCATGTTCTCCTGCACGCTTCCCGAAAATAAGTATTTCTGCAAGGGAGTTGCCGCCCAGACGATTTGCCCCATGAAGCCCGCCTGCACACTCTCCAGCAGCATAAAGACCAGGAATACTTGTCATGCATGTTTCTGGATCTGTATTTATACCCCCCATAAAATAATGTACAGTAGGGGCAACCTCCATGCGTTCTTTAGTTATGTCAACTCCCGCAAAATCCTTGAACTGTGCATACATGCCAGGCAACTTCTTAAGTATGAACTCCTTTCCCTTGTGAGTTATGTCCAAATATACTCCGCCATGTTCTGTACCGTTGCCTTTCTGTATCTCGTTATATATTGCACGCGCAACTACGTCGCGTGCATCAAGCTCTTTGCGCTCTGGAGAATATCTTAACATAAAACGCTCATTCTTGCTGTTGTACAGCATGCCGCCTTCTCCCCTAACGCCCTCAGTCACAAGTATTCCGCGCATGGATAAGGGCCACACCATTCCGGTTGGATGAAATTGTACCATTTCCATGTCCCTTAACTCTGCCCCTGCTTTTAACGCCAATGCTATGCCATCTCCAGTACTTTCCCAGGAATTTGATGTGATTTTGTAAATCCGCCCTAAACCGCCCGTAGCGATTATAGTGGACTTTGCACTGAATGCAATGAACCTTCCAGTGCGCATTTGGAAACCTATTGCCCCGGATAGCTTACCACTTCTGTTTACCAAAGTGGTTATAACTAACTCATCAAAAACTGTTACGTCTTTGTGCAGTATTTTATCCTCAAGTGATCTTATTAGCTCAAGTCCCGTTTTGTCTCCAACATGGCATAATCTTTTATACGTATGGCCGCCGAATGCGCGCTGCATTATCTTGCCTTCTTCCGTTCTATCAAAGATCGCACCTATGCGCTCAAGCCCATATACCGCTTCTGGAGCCTCCTTGGCAAGTATCTCTGCCATTCGCCAATCCCCGAGATAGACACCCTCTATTATGGTATCTTTAAAATGCATCTTCCAGTCATCTTTTGAATCCACATTACCCATAGATGCGGCTATACCACCCTCAGCCATTACAGTATGTGCCTTGCCTAGAACAGATTTTGAAAGTATTATAACCTTGGAGTTGTTTTCCGCTGCAGCGAGAGCTGCACGCATGCCTGCGCCTCCTGCACCGATGACAAGAACATCACATTCGTATGAATCATACTCCATTTAGGCACTGTATTTTTGTTATAAATAATACAGGATACATCCACAAATTACTTATATTACACTGCAGGAAAATCGCTGTTGGGTAATAGTCCACTATTATGCCGCTTAGAAAAGGAATAAAAAGGGTTTGCATTGTAACATTAGCGCGACTAGTGATTATATGCCATTTAAGGGAAGTATTGTGAAGGGGAGAAAAGGAGACCATACTGCCGTTGCTACCATCCGCAGTGCTGATGGAAAGGTAACGAGTATATTAGTAAGGGGTAGCACAGAAGAGAGTGCGGAAAGTCATTTGGTCTATGTGCTTCAAACAATCAGGAGAATGAGCGATGAAAAACACGTGCCCCTTTTTGAAGCGCAACGCGCTTAAATTTCAGGTTAGCCGGCCTGCACTATGTTGTTGAGTATAAAGTCTGGATTGTATGGCATAAGATCGTCATACTTCTCCCCTAATCCAAAATATATCACAGGCACGTCTGCTTCGCTTATTATCGATAATGTGTTCCCGCCCTTTGCATCGCAGTCCAGTTTTGTCAATATCACCCCATCGAGGCCTATTGCCGCATTGAACTCGTGCACTTGATTAAGCAATGTGTTTCCTGCAATACTCTCGCCAACAAAAACCTTTATGTCAGGTTTAGCCACGCGCACCATCTTTTTTACTTCGTCCATTAGGCTTTTGTTAGTTTCTTGGCGGCCTGCGCTATCTATCAATACAACGTCTATGCTGTGAGCCTTTGCATGGGCAATTGAATCGAAAGCTACACTCGCCGGATCAGCGCCGTATGTGCCTTTTATCACATTTACTCCAAGCCGTTGCGCATGTATAACTGTTTGCTCGATGGCAGCAGCACGAAACGTGTCACTTGCTGAGAGCACGCATGTAAAGCCGTTCTTGATAAACATGTGCGCAAGCTTAGCCATTGTTGTTGTCTTTCCTGCACCATTAGGCCCTATAAAAAGTATTTTGAATGGTGTTCCGCCTGATGCTTTCTTCTCCTTTGCCATCTTGACCAGGTCAATATTACTCTTGCTTTTCAGTATAACCATTATAGAGGTTCGTATAACCTCGTTTATCTGGCGGTCTATGTCCCTCGAACTGATTTTCTTGTCTACAAGACCACTTTTTATGCCATCTAATATCTTTTCTGCCGCATTGTAGTTGACATCAGATTGCAAAAGAGACATGCGCAGGTCTTCAATGAATGGCTCTATGTCTTCATCCTTGACTTTGATCTCATGAAGGAATATTCCCTTAAGTTTTGTTGATGCCGTAGCCTTTGGCTGCTCTTTGCGTATGTTGATAGGTTCTGCAGCTTGAATATGAACAGCTTTTACTTTTTGCTGTTCGCCTGCTGCTGCAACTGATTCTTCATGTTTCTGAATATGCACATCTTCATGTATAGGATTTATTTTTGGAGGAGGATTTATAGCCTGCGGAGTTGGTTCATTGGTCTGCGTATTGATATGTGCTCTCTTCTCTTCAATCTTTTGTCCAGTGGATTTTTGAGTTGGTGGTTGTAC
>DAHWQN010000046.1 GCA_027340645.1 Microcaldota archaeon | reverse complement strand
TAATTGCCCTTTTGGCTCTTTAGAGCATTTATATTAGGCATCCATATATCCTGCACATATGGCTCTGCATCTATATCGTAGAATACATCACAGGCATGCGAGAACTCTCTGAAGGCGGCGTGAATGCCTTCGACTTCTGATTGCGCCTTGGACTCTAAATCTCCCAGACTTTTCTCAAATATGGCATTTATTACATTGCCGATATCTTTCAATGCTATATTTTCTGGATCTTTGTTCTTTTTCCCGAAAAACGTAATTCACACCTCGCTTATTATTGACAGCACATCAATAAAATACTACGCTGATGTTTCGTTGCATAATGCACAAAGGCATAAATATTTGAACAATTGAGTGCATATTGGTTGTATGAATGATCTTGACAACGCAATGGACGTAATTAACACCATTGAAGAACGGAATAGGAGTAATGAGCGTGGGAGAAGCGCACAGACCAGAGAATTTGCCGGAGTCGTAGAACATTATTATAAAAACATAGGCGTAGTAGCAATTAAACTTGAGGCAGATCTGAAGGTTGGTGATATAATAGAGATAGGCGATGATGAGGAAGCCGTACGTCAGAGAGTGTCTAGCATGCAGATAGACAGAAAAGATGTAAATGCGGCGTATTCTGGAGATTCGATAGGCATTAAGATGAAATATCCTGTAGATGAGGGAAGCAATGTTTACAAGATGTAGCGGTGCACAGTATGAAAACTGAATCAAGAATTTACATAGGCAGTGACCATGCCGGCTTCTATTTGAAGGGTATAATATGCGAATTACTGAAATCACAGGGTTATACTGTTGTTGATGCAGGTCCGCTATCTTATGACCCTAATGATGATTATCCAGATTATGCAAAGAGGGTTTGCACAGAAATAATTGGAACAGATAATAAAGGCATATTGATATGCGGATCTGGACAAGGCATGGACCGCGTCGCAAACAAGTTTCCAGGCATATACGCATCAGTATGCTGGAATACAGAATCTGCGCGCATAGCTAAGGAACACGGAGATGTGAATGTATTGTGCCTTGCCGGAAGAATGATAAACCAGGATGAGGCAAAAAGCATAGTGAAAACATGGATTGAATGCCGCTTCTCCGAAGAAGAGCGCCATGTGCGCAGGATAAGAAAGATTAAGGAAGTTGAAGAGGAGCAAACAACAGCATAGCTATTTGTTACGTTTCCTTGTGGAGGCTTCTACTTCCATTTTACTATATAAATTCTTTAGAAGCAATAATACAAGGACTGCCACAGCCACTATGGCAACAATTGGCGCAATTATGCTTAAGAAGCCATTTAGATAGTTCTTGCTTGCTGCCGCGTATATTTCAAGTACCAGTATAAGCAATATAGCTGATATGTAAACTCCACCGACAAGCAATATCTTGAAGTACTGGTTGACCCAGTAGCTTCTGCGCGAAGGCGCTATTCTCTTCGCGTTGGCGTAGAATGAAGGCATGTTCAACAAGTATGGATAGTCATTAACTATCTTAAATCTGAAGAGCGCGATAATCAGTATTGCTATAGGGATTATACTGAACAGCAATGCTATTATTATCAAAGTAAAGCTAAAACCAGAGGACAATGCAGTACCGCTCCAGTTGAATTGGGCTGGCACGATAGTCGGAAGGAGTATAACTGCTGCTGCGGCAACTATCCAGATGGATAGCAGTTCTCCCAGTAAAAACGCAAACAGATTCCTTGCGCGCTTTCCGAAAGGCATACTCTTGTACTTCAAAGGCTTAGCCATTGGATCATTATCATATCAAACTGAAGGTTTATTAATATTTTCCATTTTGAACTTAAGACCGGGATGTGCACCTATGCGTCTGGAGGTGCCGGCTGCGAGCTCAAGTACATAAAACGAGTCTAGCCGGGATTTATACGTAGGACATTTAAATATTGATGTACAGGGCTCTGCGTTCTCCATGATTTCTATTATTTTGCCATTTTTGGAAAGCCAAAGTATATCGATATTGAAATGCATATTGAGCATCCATATGCCATGCCTTGCCTCATGATTTGGAATAAAAAGCATGCCTTCTGTACTGCCGATTCTCTTCCTGTGCATAAGCCCTAACATCATCCTGCGCGGAGAATCTGCAATCATTACTCGTATCTTTCTGTCTTTGAAATGTATATATGACGTCTTGAATGTTGTGAACTTGTAAAGTAGACTTGTTAAGCACATTTTATTGCCTTGTAAGGGATTGGCTCTGCTCCCGCATAAATTCCTGCAGATAGTATCTGGAGCCAGTGCCCTTGCCCGTTAGCCCGGAGCCTTTCCATCCGACAAATGTATGGTGACCGACAATAGCTCCGGTAGTTGCACTTTCATTTCTATTGACATATACAACTCCTGCTTCTATAGCGTTGAGGAATTGGCGGATCTCAGGACCTTTCCTGCTGTAGAAACCAGCCGTAAGGCCATATTCAGTATTATTTGCCTTAATTAGCGCTTCGTCAAGTTTTTTATACGTATCAATTAGCAGTATTGGCAGAAATAACTCCAGCTTCATGAGCACATTTGAATCATCTGCCTCGGCTATAACTGGTTCTACATAATAGGCGTGGTCGTCATTTCGCACAACCTTGCCTCCGTAAATAAGAGTGCAGCTTCTTTTTATTTCCTCAACTACCTCTATATATTTTGCCAAGGCTTTCGCACTTATCAAAGGACCTATAAAGTTCTCTTTATTAAGCGGGTCGCCTATTTTCATTGCCCTTGTTCTCTCGATAAGTTTGCTTATGAACTCTTCCTTGATGGACTCTTGTACATACAAGCGTGAAGCCGCACTGCATTTCTGTCCAGAGAAACCGAATGCCGCACTTGAGGCTCCATTTGCTGCAGCATCCAGGTCGGCGAATTTTGACACTATAACGGGATTCTTGCCGCCCATTTCTACGACAAACACCTTCTGCTTTTTCTCAGAGTAGTTCTTGGCTATCATCCCAAGGCCAGTTTCCCTTGAACCGGTAAACACAACGCCGCTTACCTTTTTGTTAGAGCTTAACTCTGCACCGATAGTAGATCCTGGACCTGTCACATAGTTGAAAACGCCATCAGGAACTCCTGCATCCTTGAACAGCTGGTAAAGCATCAAACCAGTAAGCATGGACATGTTGTCTGTTGACGACGGCTTAAACACCACAGTGTTGCCGGTTATCATTGCGCCAATGCTCATGCCTGCGGATATTGATACTGGGAAGTTAAACGGTGCAATTACTGCAAACACACCATATGGACGCATCTTTATGGTTATTGCTTCGCTGGAACCTGGAGCGCCTTGGAAACCTGACTCTACTTTCTTTGTAGTTCCAAGAATCTTGTTTTTATGGATATACCCACGATTTCTCTCAAGCTCTGAACTGTAATAATTCATGAAATCTATGGCTTCATCAACTTCCCCTATGGATTCGTATCTAGTTTTTCCATTCTCTATGCTAAGTATGGCCGCCATCTCGAATTTTCTTTGTGATAGAAGTTCAGCTGCCTTGCGAAATATAAATACACGTTTTTTGTAGTCGGTTGTCGACCAAACTTCGAATGCTGAACGCGCAGCGTCTATTGCACTTGTAGCATCATCAGCAGTTCCTTTCTGGAAATTTCCTATATGGGTGCCATCGATTGGAGATCTCTCAATGATTTCTTCTCTTGCAAAATGCTCCTTCCCATTTAGGTACATAGGAAACCTTTTCCCAAGCCCATTCCTGACCTTTGCAACTGCGCTTTCAAAAAGCCTGTCGAATTTATCCTCTTGGCCTTGCTCTAAAAACTTCCGATAGGTGAACTCGTTTTCAAATTTCATCATCGCACCAGTGCACTTCAACTACAGAAAGAACGAAGTTCAAGTATAAAATAATTTCTTTTACAAGGTTGTTATTGTGTACTCTTATTTTCCTGCAAATACCTTTCTTACGTATTCGGGGCTGATGGTAGTAATTCTTCCGCGTATTACATTCAGAGGATTGCCATCGCCGCGCATTGCACCAAGAAGTGCAGCTGTAACTAAACGCTCTTCACGTAGAGTCAGTGGAGAGGGTCCCTTCGCATCCTGCTCAAGTGTATTTGGATTCCTCTGATCCATATTGTATCCGTACAATATCTGCTGCCCAGCTGTTCCGTTTCTGTTAGGTTCTTTTACTACAAGCATGAAGGCGTTCTCAGATGCATCTCTAAGTGAAGCATTTAAAGAGTGAATAAGCTTGGGGTTTATATCATCAGGCACTTCTATTGGAGTACCGTTTCTATGCAAAATATCAATATACGAATCTGTCTTGATTCTTGTATCCAGAGGCAGTGCTGCAACTGCACTTGATAGGGTCATATCCGCCGTCTTCTCCAATACGATCATATGAGATACGCCCTTCATTTTGTTTGCTATGCGCAACCCATCAGGAATATTTTGGATTATATCATTAGGCAGGGATGTGTCTCTTATGTATGATTCTCGCAATGTAAGTCCAAAGCTTTCTGACCATTGTGATGCTGCAGAGTCAGTGAGCGTATAATGTTCAGGAATAGTTACTACGATTCTGCCACTAAGTTCAAGAGCCCTAGATACTTCTCCAAGAACTTGCCCAAGTTTTTCACTGTTTATATGGTGTGCTACCTGTGGAAGAATCATGGCAGGAACAGTACCGTTGGAATATGGTATTCCTCCTGAGAGAATTTCAGTAACTGAGACATGATCAAATCTTGCACTTGTATTGGCAATTGAATTTGCCCTGTTCAACACTGCAGGGTAGTTGCTAATCTCAAGAGTCCAGGCAGGTATTCTACCTTCAAATAGTGTATCTCTGCAGTCTAGAACTGCAAGTGCTTCCCTGAAGACTCCGAGATTATTCAGTCTGTGCTCGATGCTCTGCTCAAGCGCGGGTGATACTTCTTTTCCAGGTTCAAATCTAAGTGCAATTGCCTGATCCTCCGTAAGGCCCAATTTCTGGTAATAGGTAACAAAAATATCAATGTTTGCATTGATTCTTCTTTGAACTGCATTACCACTATAACTGCAGCCTTTTTCCTGTAATTCTTTTGAGATGGCCGATACGTTAGGTTGGCCCTGCATGCATTTTATGGCATCAAGTATAACACTGTCGATTCTTTTGTATACAATTTTT
>DAHWQN010000045.1 GCA_027340645.1 Microcaldota archaeon | reverse complement strand
GCATGCTTCCTGTCATAGCCGTAAACGGTAGAGGCCATTACATCTCTTCGAAACCTAGAGATAAAGACTACAGAAAGAGAGGCGCCATAGAGCGGTTCTTCTCTCTCCTGAAGATGAAACTTGGGATCTTGGATGTGAGGGTTAAGGGATTACAGAGGATAACTGCGCATGTGAACAGCTGCATGTTTGGTTACATCATAAAATACATACTGTAAAGTCTGGATTTACGACGACCAGGCTTCGTTAGGTTAGCCGAGGGCATAAACAAATCGTCAATTTCTCGTTAAGAAAACGCCAAAACCTCCATTTTGGGTTGGTTTTGATGTACCATATGCTCATAAAAACTTGATTTTTTGAAAATCCGACGTATTACAAAAAGGATTTTCAACTGCCACCTCTCTGAAGTGTAAAGAAATCTATAAATACTTTTTGCAACAAATAAATATTGCATATGCTTAAGAGTATGGAGGCTTAAGCAAATTTCTTTTTAAGTATCAAAGGTGTAAAAATGGCTGAAAATCAACTAGGTGGACAACAATACATGGTGCTCCCTGAAGGAGCAAGCAGGCTTCTCGGAAAGGAAGCGCAGCGCACTAATATAGCTGTGGGCTATGCTGTTTCAAGCATAGTACGCACTACTCTCGGGCCGAAGGGCATGGACAAGATGCTAGTCAGCGAGCTAGGAGACATAATAATAACAAATGATGGAGCAACGATACTGGAAGAGATGAATGTAGAGCATCCGATAGCAAAGATAATGGTTGAGATTGCAAAGACACAGGACAAGGAGGTCGGAGACGGCACAACCAGCGCTGTCATATTGGCAGGCGAGCTGCTCAAGAACGCAGGCCAGATGCTCGACCAGGGAATACCGCCGGCGGCCATAATCAAGGGCTATGAGATGGCAAGGGTCAAGGCGGCAGAGGTTCTTGACAGCATAGCAAACAGTGTTGGAATAGATGATCAGGAAAAGCTTCTCAAGATAGCCATGATAGCAATGGGCTCCAAGAACGTCGGCAGCGACCAGACAAAGAAGCATCTGGCAAGCCTTGCATTCCAATCGCTAAAGCAGGTTTCAATGAAGTCCGATGGGAAGGTATCTATAGATAGGGATTTCATAAAGATAGAGAAGAAGGAGGGTGGTTCTATAGAAGATACCACATTCATAAACGGCGTTCTTATAGATAAGGAGATAGCGCATCCGGGAATGCCTAAAGTATTGAAGAATGCTAACATAGCGCTTCTAGATGTTGCCCTTGAAATAGAGAAAACTGAAACAGACGCAAGGATAGAGATAACAAGCCCTGACCAGATGCAGGCATTCTTAATGCAGGAGGAGAAGATGCTCAAGGAAATGGTAGAAAAGATAACAAAGAGCAAGGCCAATGTTATATTCATCCAGAAAGGCATAGATGATGTAGCGCAGCATTACCTATCAAAGTCAGGTGTAATGGCTGTACGCCGTGTGAAGAAGAGCGACATGGAGAAGCTCGCAAAGGCAACAGGCGCAAGGCTTGTCACAAGTCTTGACGATCTTACCGAGAGGGACCTTGGTCATGCAGGCATGGTTGAGGAGCGCAAGATATCCGGTGAGCAGATGATTTTCGTGGAGAAGTGCAAAGACCCGAAGAGCGTAACTATATTCATACGCGGAGGCACGAAGCAGGCAGTCGATGAGGTTGAACGTGCAATGACAGATGTACTGGGCGCCTTGGCAAGTGCTGTTGAGACCGGCAAGTACGTCACAGGAGGCGGCAGCACCGAAATGGCAGTATCGATAAAGCTGCGTGATTATGCAACAGATGTAGGGGGCAGGGAGCAGCTCGCAATACAGGCATTTGCAGAAGCGTTGGAGGCCATACCAAAGACGCTTGCAGACAGCGCAGGCATGGACGCTATAGACACGCTTGTGTCATTGCGCAGCAAGCACAAGAGCAAAGACGGCAAGAATTATGGAGTAGACGTTTATAAGAATTCCATGGCAGATATGGAGAAGCTCGGCGTGATAGAGCCGCTCAAGGTGAAGATGCAAGCGCTCTCAAGTGCTACGGAAGCATCAGCGTCAATTCTCAGAATAGATGACATGATAAGCTCGAAAGGCAGGGCTCCTGCGGGAGGTCCTGGCGGCCCAGGCGGCATGCCTGGTGCAGGAATGGAGGACTGAGAGCAAGTGCAATTTGTGTAATGATGGGTAAGAAGATAATAGTTACAGGAACTCCTGGCTCAGGCAAGACAACAATATTGTCGATGATGCATGGCATACGTGTAGTTAGCCTCGGCACAGAACTTCAGAAAAGCATCAATGTAGAACGCGACATGATGCGCAGCGTAATGCCGAACACCAAGATAAAAGAGCTGCGCGAAAAAGTTCTTCGTGAAATAGATGCTATAAAAGATGATATAATTATAGACACGCACACGTCTATAAAGTCCGGCAGCAGGTATATTGCCGGGTTTACAAAGCAGGATACGGCACACCTGCACAATGTGAGTGGCATAATCTACATAGATGCAGATGCGGATGACATACTCATGAGAAGGGCAACTGACAAGACGCGCACCCGTGACAAAGAGACAAAACAGGAAATAAAGGAGCAACGTGGCGTAAATATAAGTCTCGCGACTTTCTATATGCAGGAGCTCGGCGTACCTTTATATATCATAAAAAACAAACAGAGTGCTGTAGAGACGGCAAAGAGAGAAGTCGAAAGCGCAGTAAGTACGATGTTAAAGAACGAATAGTGGTATAATGATACTTCAGGCAAGTGTTTTGATTGTGTTGATAGGGGTAGCGTATGCACTTTTTTCAGTGTTCATACAGCGCCGCCTGTCAAATGTTGACAAGATGTATGAGCTTCGCGCTAGAATGAATGCAAAGACAAAGGAGCTCATGGCAATGGCAAAGGCCAATGCCCCGAGGGAGCAGATGTCTGCGCACCAGCAGGAGCTTACAAAGGTAAGCATGGAGAGCATGAAGAATCAGATGAAGCCAATGATAGTCATACTCCCTGTTCTTGTAGCAATTGAATACGTTGTCCTTCCTGGAATATTCTCTGCAAGTACATCATTCAATATTTTTGGCTTCGTACTTAGCTATCAAACATTCTTTATAGTTGTAATAATAGCTGTTGGATTAAGCATCTCACTTTCAATGTCAATGTACGACAGGAAGCGTCTGAGGCATAAGTATAATTTTGGACTCATGCAGCCTTCGCTCAAAGAGCCCCAAGAGGAAAACCAAATAGTGTAAATGCTTACAGTGGCATCAACCGGAGCAGGCCAACCTTGTACGAATCCAATTGCATGAAGACCTGCACATTATCAAGTCTTACAGCAACGTCTAAATAGTTTTACTGCCAATAGAGAGCACTTATTAACGCTTATTTACGGTGTTCATATGCCAAAACCAATGCATAGATCGAGAAGCCAGCGCCGCCTGCAGAGGGTGAGCCCTAAGGGCAGGAATATAATACACTACAAGCGCAAGACAAATAGGATGCCTAGCTGCGGAATATGCGGAAAAGAGCTTAACGGCATCGCGCTCACGAGGTCCGGAGGAAGGAGCAGGAGAACAAACTCCAGGCTCTTCGGCGGTGTGTTATGCGCTAAATGCACAAGTCAGGTTATCAAGTCAGCAAGTAGGATAGAGCAGGGAGACATGAAGCTTAACGACATAAGCATAAGGCAGCGCGCGTTCGTTTTGCAAATGATTTCTCACTAGCCAAAAGCAGAGGTAGGAAGGTGGAAGCCATAGTCATATCCGGTATGTCTGCAGCCGGTAAGACCACTGTCTCAAGGATACTGGCTAATAGGCTCGGAGTCAATGCGATAGGTGGCGGCGAGATACTGCGTGAAATGGCGAAAGAGCGCGGATACGACCCTACCGGAGATGATTGGTGGGACACAGATCAAGGAATGAAGTTCCTCAAGGAGCGCGAAGCGGATTCGGAATTTGACAAAGAAGCGGATAACAGGCTGCGCATGAAAATAAGGAAAGGCAACATAATTATAACGAGCTATACAGCACCATGGATAACAAAAGAGGGTTTCAAGGTGTGGCTTTCAGCAAGTACAGGCACGCGCACAGAAAGAATGGCCAAGCGCGACAGGCTCACGATAGAAAAGACAAAGGGCATAGTAAAGGTGCGCGATATAGAGAACATAAAGCTGTATAAGGAGCTGTATGGAATAAATCTAGATAATGACACTAAGCCCTTTGATTTAATAATTGATACTAATGATAAGGATCCGGAACAGATAGCGGATATAATACTTGAGAATATTGGAAAGAGAAATAAGTGATTTTATGGCATTGTTAGAAGAAGGAAGAGTAGCAGTGAAGAAGCTGGGAAGGGACGCCGGAGAGAAGGCCGTAGTAATAAAAGTGATCGACAAGAACTTCGTCATGGTAAAAAGCCATTCGCGTCCGAAAGATCGCAAGTGCAATGTTAAGCATCTTGAATTCCTGAATCAGAAAATCGATGTGTTAAACAAGTCTGAAATGGATTCATTCCTCGAGGTAACTCCAAAACCTCAGCGACAGGAAAACAAGCAGCAGGCAAAGCCAAAGAAGCAGAAGTGAGCCAGGTTCGCATGAAGCCTTACCACAAACATCATACTGCAGGCATGCTCTTGCTACAGGCTAATGTACAACCCCCACAATTATACTAGGCTAGCGTTTGCTATACATCAAGTTAAAATACATTCATATCTCCATATAACTGTGCAAGCATGAAGCCGAAGATAACACCTAAGATCAAAAGCATTATAGATCGCGACAGAAAGGTAATGTTTACAACTACACGCGTTCCTTATCCATTTGTTCCAGATCGCGCAGATGCAGATTATGCGTATGATGTATCAGGAAACAGGTTCATCGACTTTTCGAGCTTCGTGTCAGTTTATGATCTAGGCGACAATGGTATTGCGGCAATGCGCAATGCCGCAAAGAAGCAGATAGACCGGCTCATGCATGCTGCCTTTACTGATTATTATGCCGATCTTCCTGTTATATTCGCCGAGAAACTCGTCAAGAAGTTTCCAAAGGGCTTCGGAAGGGTGTTCTTCTCGAATTCCGGCACTGAGGCAAACGAAGCCGCATTGAAGTTCTCAAGGCTCTTCACAAAGCGACAGTACACTATATCATTCTACAACTCATTTCACGGCAGGACCCTCGGTTCTCTTTCCCTCACATCATCGCAGAACGTGCACAGAGAGCACTTCGGGCCTTT
>DAHWQN010000044.1 GCA_027340645.1 Microcaldota archaeon | reverse complement strand
AGGACTATTTCACCGAGTCCTCGTGCCGTGCCTCCTGGTGCATCTGTCTTTTGGTTGTGATGCAACTCATAGATAAAAGGGTCGTAGTTAGGAAACTTGTCAAATAGGATAGATGCATCTTTAACTATGCGAAAAAAAACAGCCATGCCTATGGAGAAATTAGGACTATAAACCAGGCCTATTTTATTGTCATTTACTACTTTGCGCACCTCTGGAAGTCTGTCATACCAACCTGTTGTTCCTATCACCATATTCTTCCCCAGTGCTGCAACTAATTCTATGTTTTTGACTACCGAAGTTGCTGTTGTAAAGTCTATTGCCACATCAGCTCCGGACATGCTTTCTGTTGTTATTGAATTGTGTGTGGCTTCCTTTGCAGACGGATCAATTATCGAAAGTATTTCGATATCGTGCCTTTGTGCTAAATCTTCCAAGGCACGCCCCATCCTCCCATATCCTATTATTGCTATCTTCAGTGTCAATAAATCACGAATTTACCATAATGGCTTTGAACTCCTCGTAAGAAGCAAGAGTTGCCTTTAGACGTTCAAGGTTCTGAGGACCAATGTCGCATAATGGCAACCTGAAGCTGCCAGAAGGCATGCCCAGCATTCGCATTGCCGTTTTTACTGGTATAGGATTTGTCTCTATAAAAAGATCCTTAAAGATAGGCATTAGATATGCATTGAGCTTCCTGGCTTCCTGTATTTTCCCTTCTAGTAATAGCTTTGTCATCTCTGAAACCTTTTTCGGCAGTATATTGCTAGCTACAGATATCACACCATGGCCCCCGAGTGACATTAGAGGAAATGTCATGCTATCATCGCCGCTCATCACTAAGAAATCATCAGGCATCATGTCAATGACCTCGACCATTTGATTAATGTTGCCTGAAGCTTCCTTTACCCCCACTATGTTTGGAAGTGTGCTTAGTCTTACCATTGTTTTAGTCTCGATGTTTACTCCTGTCCTGCCTGCTATGTTATATATTATTATTGGAATTGAGGTATTGCTGCTTATTTTTTCGAAATGGCGGTAGATGCCTTCTTGCGTTGGTTTATTATAGTAAGGAGTCACTATCAAGGCCGCATCTGCGCCCAGCTCTTCCGCCATCTTTGTAGTGTGAACTGTTTTTTCTGTTGAGTTGGAGCCTGTACCAGCTATAACAGGAATGCGCTCTTTTGTAGCATTTACGGATGTGCTTATGATCTGCTTGAATTCGCCTTCCGTAACAGTTGGAGATTCGCCGGTTGTCCCTAACGGCACAATGCCACATACGCCACTGCTTATCTGAAACTTTATATTGCTTCTGAGGCCATCATAATCGACCTCCAACTTATTGTCAAATGGGGTAATCAACGCAGTTACACATCCTCGCAGATTTTGTATCTTATGCATTATCTCTTCAGTTGACACTAAAACACCTCTTCTAGCTGATATAAACACAACAGCTATTTATATATTTCGTAGAAATAATACGAAGTTCGTAATTACTTATCATTCTTCAAAACAATCAGCGAGTTTGTATCAGCAACGTCGTTTACGCCGCGTATGTTCTCAATAAGGTCATTAATAGCGGATATGTCGTATGCTTCTATAAGGCAAACAATGTCAAATTGGCCAGATACTTCGTATACTGTCCGTATGCCAAGCGCTTTTATTGCGTTAGCCACCTTCGTTGTCGGAGCCCCGGTTGAAGTAGTGACGAGTATAATGGCCCTTAACTCCTTTTCATCTTCAATTGTGAAGTGAAGCTCTTTGTTCGCTAGCAGTTTTTTCACGCGCAGACGTATGGTGCCCTCGCTCACACCAAGTTTTTTGGCCACATCAACAAATGACATCCTGCTGTTCTCTTTAAGCATCTTCACTATTTTTGCATCTATTTCGTCCATTTTTATACCTAGCTCATAGCCTTGAATTTTGATCATTGCCCTTCACGAAATCCTTGAAGGGCGATCCAGGATAATTAAGTGTGGCAAAATAATCATGCGCCGTTTCTGCGCGGCGTATCAGCTCCGCCTCTCCATTCTGCTTTATAAGAAGTTCTGCGCTGCGCAGCTTACCATTATAATTGAAGCCCATCGCATGTCCATGCGCACCGGCATTGTGTATGGCAAGAACATCTCCTATATCTATCTTCGGAAGCATTCGGTCTATTGCGAACTTGTCATTGTTCTCGCAGAGAGAGCCTACGACATCGTATTTGTGGTCCTTCGGCAGATTCTCTTTTCCTAGCACAGTTATATGGTGATATGCGCCATACATGCCCGGACGCATGAGGTTGGCCATGCTGGCATCTACGCCTATGTACTCCTTGAATGTGTGCTTTTCGTGTATTGCACGTGTTATCAGGTATCCGAAAGGTCCGGTCATCATCCGCCCATTCTCCATGAATAGCTTTATGTGGTCCATGCCCTTGCCATTCAGTTTTTCTTCGAATTCATGGCGTATTCCAGCAGACATCTTATCCAGATCAGCAGGCGTTTGCTCTGGTCTGTAAGGTATGCCTATTCCACCGCCAAGGTTAACAAACTCGAATCTTATTTTGAGCTTTTTGGATATTTCCAATACAAGATCGAAGAGCATACTTGCAGTTTCTATAAATGCCCTATAATCCAGTTCATTTGATGCAATCATTGTATGGAGGCCGAAGCGCTTGACTCCCTTATCGCGCATTATTTTATATCCTTCAAATAACTGTTCGCGTGTGAGTCCGTATTTTGCATCTTCAGGCTTTCCTATCACATTTCCATCGAGAGTTTTCCGGAGCTTTCCAGGATTATATCTAAAGCATATCACGTCAGGTATTCCAGCATGCTCCTCGAGGAAGGGGATATGGGTTATATCATCAAGGTTTATTATGGCACCGAGCTCAACTGCCTTCTTGAATTCGAGTGCAGGAGTATCGTTTGATGTAAACATGATCTTATCTCCAGAAACTCCAAGCGCTTCTGCAATAAGAAGCTCTGGCAGTGAGCTACAATCCAAACCATTGCCCTCCTCGACGAGTATGCGGACAATGTTTGGATTAGGGCATGCTTTTACAGCAAAGTGGTTCCTGAAATCTGCCCAGCCAAAGGCAGCGTTGAGCTTTCTAGCATTCTTACGTATGCCATCCTCATCATATATATGAAATGGCGTAGGATACCTTGCCATTATCCCATCTATCTGTTTTTTTGTGAAGAATAGGTCTGAGTCTTTGTTCATTCAAGCACTTATTTTAGGTTGTCACGTATGCTCTGAACTGCATTAAGCACATTCTCGCGTATTCCGAATGCACTTACCCTGAAGTAACCCTCTCCGGAAGGACCAAAACCTGAACCTGGTGTTATCACTACATGCGCTTCTTTAAGCATTTTGTCAAAGAAGTCCCAGGACTTCATGCTGTCCTTTGTTTTCACCCACAGATAAGGGGCATTTACTCCACCGAATACCTCGAAGCCCTTTTCAACAAGGCATTTGTGTATTATCCTTGCATTCTCCATGTAGTAATCTATTATCTTCTGGTTTTCAGCAAGGCCAGTGTCTGACAATGCAGCTATGCCGCCTTCCTGTGCTATGTTCGATGCACCATTGAACATTGTTGTCTGCCGCCTATTCCACAATGAGGTTATCTTTCCTGGAGCTGCATCCTCTGCCACTAGAGCCTTCGGCACTATGGACCAGCCAAGCCTCACGCCAGTGAATCCGCTGCTCTTTGAAAAGCTGTTTATCTCTATTGCGCACTCTTTTGCACCTTCTACCTCATATATGCTGCGAGGCAATTTCGGATCTTTAATGTATGACCAGTAAGCGGCATCAAATATTATGACTGCGCGGTTCTTTATTGCAAATTCAATAAATGCTTTAAGTTGCTCTTTTGTTGCAACAGCGCCAGTAGGATTGTTTGGGCTGCATAAGTAAATCAGGTCTGCTTTTCGTGTTGGAATGTCAGGGAAGAAGCCGTTTCTTTCTGTGCAGGGCATGTACACTATTCCATCGTAAGTTACCCCATTTGCGCTTCCTGTCCTTCCTGCGATTACATTGCTGTCAACATATACAGGATATGCAGGGTCCTGTAAAGCTATGATAGCATCCGCGCTAAATATTGAGGAGATGTTGGCAGAGTCTGGTTTTGCCCCGTCGCTGACAAAGACCTCGTCCTCTTCTATGCTGACCCCATGTTCTTTAGAATACATATCGACTATGGCTTTCCTAAGGCGAGAGTTTCCCTGCTCATCGCCATAACCTGTATACGTCTTCAGGTCGGCCAAATTTTCTACGCCCTTCTTAAGACCATGTATTACTGCAGGAGTCAAGGGCATAGTCGTATTGCCTATGCCTAATTTGTATATTGTTGCATCTGGATTTGCGGCTGAGAAGAGGCGCGTTCGCCTTGCGACCTCAGGAAACAGATATCCTGCGCCCAACTTGTTGTAGTGTGCGTTGATCTTTGCCATATATCTCCACCCTATGATGATTATTTTATTCCGCACTTATATATGTGTTTCGTAGAGATTTTATGGAATTCGTAATTTTAGATATGGCTGATGCTTCCGTTGAATACGCTCAATGCAAACAACGCGGCGATTACCACTGCAATTATAAGAATAGACCAACTGTAGGTCATCAGGTACTCCATTACTGACTGGGCCTTTGACGATAGCACGCAAAACAATCGTTATGCAATAATTATTTATTTAAAGATGTGAGCGGGAAATCCCACACCACTTAGGGGTGGGAGGATGTCACAGGTTGCCATTCTGCATCAAAAATACGGAAGTGGTACAGATATATTTTACATGATAAGCAACGGTTTATTTACTTCTTCGGAATGCTATCGCTTATGAGCGCAAGCTTTGCCAGCATGGCCTCGAGCTGTATCCTATCGTTTGCGCCTTCGACAATCCTGAAGTTGCACTCACCTATACTCTCTATTATGCGCAGCTTCTTCTTCTCTTCTACATCAAGATCCATTGTTTCCCTATAGCACTGCATAAGTACGTCCTCTCCTGACATTCCGTGAATCAGTACAAGAGTATTCAACTCGTGGCGCGCCTTATCGAACTCTCCGGATATTGCGTACTTGAGCATTGCAACCACCTCTTTTGGCCTTGCCCTAGCCGCTATGTCGTATACGGCATGTTCGGTTATCTTCCCATCCGCAACTGCAGAACTCTGCATTATATTTGCAATTCTGCGAAGGTCTCCATCGCTTACGTACATGAGTGCTGAAACTGCCTTTTCATCTAGTGCTATCTTTTCAGAATCTGCCACGCGCGCTATGTAGCTTTTCATCTCTTCCTCCTTGAGTGGCTTAAAGCGGAATACAACGCATCTGCTCTGTATTGGATCAATTATCTTGCTTGAGTAATTTGCGCTGAGTATAAATCTGGTTGTTGAAGAATACTTCTCCATAGTCCTGCGCAAAGCATGTTGTGCCTCAGGAGTGAGCGCATCTGC
>DAHWQN010000043.1 GCA_027340645.1 Microcaldota archaeon | reverse complement strand
AACTTCAAGGTTGAGAAGTGAACTGATGCCAGAGGACTATTACTCCATTTTGGGAGTGCAGAAAGATGCCACACAGGATGAGATAAAACGGGCATATAGGAAGAAGGCTTTGGAGCTTCATCCAGACAGGAATAAAGACAAGGACACAGAGGCAAAATTCAAGGAAGTGAATGAGGCTTATGCCGTACTTGGAAATCCTGAGAAGAGACAGCAGTACGATACATACGGACCAGAGGCTTTCAGCCAGCAGTTCAGCCAGGAGGACATCTTCCGCGGCTTTAACACCAGTGACATATTCAGGGATCTTTTCGGAGGCAGTGGATTCGGGAGCTTTGGTGGGTTTGATTTTGGCGGCAGCTCGTTTGGCGGTCAGGGAGGCAACAGCGTAATGTATCATATGAATGTGTCACTCCGTGATGCTGCCAATGGAGCTGAAAAAGAGGTCTCGCTAAGGCACGTTGCGAAGTGCGATAGATGCAATGGTGCTGGTGCAGAGCCAGGTTCAAAGATGATAAAGTGCAATACTTGCAATGGTGCCGGGCGTGTAAGGCGCGCCAGTAATACAATATTCGGTAGTATGCAGGTGGTCACAACATGCTCGGAATGCTCAGGGACTGGAAAGATCTTTGAGAGAAAATGCAGAACCTGTTTAGGCAAGGGCGGTTATGTCAAGACAGAGCACGTACATGTGAATGTGCCAGCTGGCGTGCGCGACGGGATGCGTCTCAGGCTTGAAGGAATGGGCGATTACTCCAGATTTGGAGCAGGCGACCTTTACATAGAGATAGGTGTCGAGAAGGACGGAGATTTTACAAGGGATGGAGATGATATACAAGCAGATATAAATGTTCCATTTTACACTGCACTGCTCGGGGGCGATATAGAAGTGCCGACACTTAAGGATAACAAGAAAGTGACTCTCAAGAAAGGAACTCAGCAAGGCGCACATGTTGTGCTAAAGGGCGAAGGCATGAGGAGATTCGGACGCAGCGGCAGGGGCGACGAGATCATTACTGTAAACATAGACCTGCCGAAGACCCTTACAAGCGAAGAGGAAGAAACAATAAAAAGGTTCAGGGACATACACGAAGGAGGCAAAAAGAAGTTCGGCCTATTCTGATTTTACATTGATAAAGGTGCCGGGCGTGCGGATTTTTAGATTTGCACATGTATTTACTTAATGCGGTAGTATGGAAAGCGCAGACAGCTCATATCTCGGAATACTAAGAAGGATAATTTCGGAGGGGGAATGGAAGCAGAATCGCACAGGTGTACGCACACTCGCAATAGCGGGGGCAATGTTCGAGCATGACATGAGAAACGGTTTCCCGCTTCTCACGACAAAAAAGATGCCTTTCAAGATTATCTCCTCCGAGCTTGAGTTTTTCATAAAGGGACTCACTGATAAGAGATGGCTACAGGAACGCAACAATCACATATGGGATGAGTGGGCAACGCCATCCATTGCTCCATATGGACATGATAATGAAGCCAAAAAAAGAATGTTTGAGGAGCGTGACCTTGGGCCTGTTTATGGTTTCCAGTGGAGGCACTTCAATGGCGAGTACTCTGGATATACAGCGAGCCATGACGGAAAGGGAGTTGACCAGCTCTCCGAAATTGTCAAGAAGCTCAAGGATGATCCAAACGATAGACGTATGATTGTATCTGCTTGGAATCCGCAGCAGCTGAAAATAATGGCGCTACCACCATGCCATTATGGCTTTCAGGTTACTGTGATAGGGAAAAGACTCAATCTTATGTGGAATCAGAGATCTGTAGACACCATGCTCGGCCTGCCATTTAACATTGCTAGTTATGCGCTTCTTCTGCATCTTCTTGCAAAGGAATCAGGTTTTGAAGAAGGCAGACTCATAGGTTTTCTAGGTGATGTGCACATATATGAAAATCATATGAATGGAGCAAATGAACAACTTAGTAGAGATCCTAATAAGTATACACCGCCTGAAGCCGCTACTCCTAATTTCAATAGCATATTCGAATGGAAGTATACTGATACGGTACTAGATAACTATCAGAGTTATCCTGCAATAAAACTTGACATAGCTGTTTGAGATGCTGGATATTATAGTGGCCATGACAAAAGACAGGGTAATAGGAAAGAACGGGAGGATACCCTGGCACATAAAGGAGGATATGGCTCTCTTCAAGGAATTAACAACAAACAATGTTGTCATAATGGGCAGGACTACATGGCAGTCGCTGCCTGACAGATACAGGCCGCTCCCAGACAGAATTAATATAGTAGTAAGCAGCACGCTTTCGAGTCAAGATGGCGCAACTGTCTGCGATGACATTGACGAAGCAATGAAGGTAGCCAAAACACATGAGCGCGGGATATTCTGTATTGGAGGAGCGCAGCTGTACAAAGCAATGCTGCCTCTTGCGGATATGCTGCATGTTTCATGTGTAAACAAACATTACGACGGTGATGCATACTTCCCAGAGGTGGACTTTAGTAAGTGGAGAGAAGTTGAATCAAAAACATTTGATGAATTCACTTACAGGAAGTATGTTAAAGATAATAATTTATAATAGATTTATATCATCAGGCATAGGAATTTAAGATTTGTCATTTTATAAGCCATTGTGATTAATTGAATATTATTGAGATATCTACAATTGTATTCTTCATACTAAGTTCGGCTCTTGCAGTATCACTTACTAATGCATATATGAAAAAAAATGAGAAGAGTTACATTTACTGGAGTTTGGGTTTCTGGTTCTTTGCATTATCTGACCTTCTCGAGGTATTTTTTGCATTCGGCATCGGAAATACGAGCCTGATTATTGTACAAGTATATCTATTTATCATAGCATTCATGGTAATTCCCATAGCTATAGGATCGCTTGAACTTGTGAAATCAGCCTTAGCTAGGCGCCTATATGTGGTATATTCTATCGTGACCACATTAATTCTTGGATATTATACATTCAGTGCAAGCATGAACAATATGATATCTGATGGAATGGTTGCGGGTATGATACCCATGACAGTAATAATCAGCTCGTCATTGATAACGATACCTGCCACGCTAGTCATAATCGCCATAGCTGGGATGAGCCTTGTACGCAGCAGGAAGCCGAAGATGTTATGGATAATAGCAGGAATGCTAACTTTCGCATTTGGAGGTACACTTTATATTGCATCGTTCCCTGCTGCAATATATTATGTTGAGTTCTTCGGCCTTGTTATGCTTTGGCTAGGTTTTTTTGACTTTCGGGTACTGCGCAAGACAACATTAGTGAAAAAGTAGTTTTATGGCGACATTAAGCGACTACGTCAAACTAATGCAGTATAAGATAGTTGCGCTCTTAGTACTCTCCGCTGTAGCCGGCTTTGTAATTGCAAATGGACTTATTGCCCATCTTGAACTAAAAAACCTTGCCATAATAATATTAGCAATAGCTGCAGGAGGTTGTGGTGCAGAGCTTTTGAATAAAGTTATAGAAGCTGACATAGACAAGAAGATGGAGAGAACAAAAAATAGGGCAACGGCACGTGGAAAGTTGGACAAGACACATGGAATGATATATGGGGTATTATTATCCGCAGTTGGAATAGTACTTGGTTCATTGGCAAACTTTTTGACTGCAGTAATGATATTTTTAGGGGTATTTTTTTACATAATCGTATATACAATTTGGCTAAAGAGGAGAAGTAGGTTTAGCATAGTCATTGGTGGTTTGGCTGGCAGCTTCTGTGTATGGGCGGGGGTTACTTCTGCTTCAGGGACCATAACATTACCTGGGTTTGTGCTCGGACTTCTGGTGCTTTTCTGGATACCGGGACATATTTGGTCTTTTGCCATTAAGTACAGAAAAGATTATTTGAAGGCAGGAGTGCCTATGCTTACGGCTGTTGAAAGCAGAAGGATAGGAACCAGGGTAATTGCATTATTTAATATTATTATGGCGGCACTCTCTGTTTACATGGTACTTTTCCTCAGATGGTATTATACTGCCATAATTGTGATACCCCTGGCATTCTCTTTATACCTTAGCTTTAAAACGATTATAGACAACACGGCTGCCTGGACATTATTCAAGTTCTCCTCTATCTATCTGACTTTTGTTTTCATCGGTGTCATCATCGCTGCACTTGTATGAGACTCTCTGACTTAAGGAGTGTATGTCGATAAATGAGGCATAGGACGTCTGAGGTCATAACCGCTGCGGACCTTAAGCATCGCGTAGATAACTGCGCAAGACATCAGAAACAACCCGGTTGCAAAAATATAGCCCCACACTGTAGTGCCTGAGATCGAACCTGTTGAGTTAAGGAGCCCTGGATTAAAGAATACATAAATAAAGCCCGTTATGAGTGCAAATACTGTCACAGCGATTCCTACGCTAGCTACTTTCTTCCTGATATCTTTACTGCTCTGGAAAAAGTCTACTGCTATAAATGCAAGTGCTATCATTGTTATTGCAAAGAGCGAAAAATACTGCAGATTGCCAAACACTACATCTATAGGGGCTCCACTGAGAGTCGCCTCATTAAATTCTATGAAGAAGCCCTCCAATGGAGTTGCAATGAATGCGATTATCCAAGTGGCAAGTATGGAAAGCCTTATTGGATCCTTCCAGGCCGGACGATCTCTTATTTTTGTTAACATAAGTGGTATAAGCATTATCATGGCACCTATACTTGCAAGTAACATTGTAGTGTCGTCGCCGGCCATTCCGTTCTGTGAAGTAAATGACCATAACTGCATCGGCCCCCCAGGATTGCTTGCGAAGAGAAGAGGGGGAGTATACGCAGCGAATGCCTCAAATAGAAAAACTACAACCATTATTGTAAGCCCTGCTATGCTTACCCACATGCCGAATTTTGCAAGGCTTTTCCAGTGGTTCTGAAGTTTTAAGACGTTAAAGCGCTTAGCGACAACCCCAACAACGCCAACCATTACGGCTATTCCTATAACATGTGAATGTGAACCTATAAGCGCTGTAAACCATGCTGCTGCGCCGCCCAGCCAGGCCATATAGCCATTGAGAAATGCTGGCGCCGCTATAAAAACATGATAAGGATTAATCCATAATGCTATAAAGCCCATTACTCCTGCTATAAATGCAACTATAGCAGAGGTAAGGACAAGCCAATACGCAGAGTCCATTTTTCTAAAGTCTGACCATCCCGGCAATTGTTTCAGCTTGGGAAACATTCCCATAGAGTTGTCATATGGATTATATCTGCCGCTTAGTTTTGCAGGAAGAAGATACATCTGTATTATAAGAGCTCCTCCTACATCTGCAAGGAACAGCAGTGCGATGAACATTATTATGTCAGTTATTGGAGCGGTTGCCGCATTGAATGCGGGAGATATGTAGAATAGTACTGCTATTGCCCCGAGTATTGTTGCTATCATCGCCCTGTATGCGATGGGAAAATCAATGTTTGGTTCATATTTGTCAAGATCAAATGTCATTATAACAAAGTAGACGAGAAGCGAGGCTATTCCGATTGCTATCGAGTGGAAGAACATATCTGATGGTCCGAAGATGAATGATGGCGGTATAGTGCCA
>DAHWQN010000042.1 GCA_027340645.1 Microcaldota archaeon | reverse complement strand
GCGTTTTTCACTATATTTATTCCACTGCGCCTATTTGCTTTTATATTTACAATTTTAGGATTCGGGAAATACTTATCAAAGTCGTTGAAGAATCTTTCATTAGAGCCCCGCCATTGGTATATACTTTGTCTAGGGTCACCTACAACAAAAACCGATGCATTTTTGCCTAGAATCTTTATTAGAGAAAATTGCGCATAATTTATGTCCTGATATTCGTCTACGACAAGGTATTTTATCTTTTTAGCTGGTTCCGGTCGCTTTTTTAGATTGAGAAGAGCGTAATGTATTACTGTTCCGAATGTGAGTAATTTATTATCATTTAGCAGTTTAAAGTATTTCTCCTGCTTATGGTGGAAGTCCTCTGCCTTCTTCAGAGCACCTTCATCCAGCTGCTCATCTAAAGACATATTAAATGCCCTTAGGAAAGTCTGACATGCGCTAGAATAGTTACCATAACCATTGCCAAGGCCCAGGCCCCACCCCTCCCTTAACAAAAATGCCATCTCCTGATTGTCATCCAGAAGCGTATGAATTCCGAACTTGTATTCATCCTCTAAAAGTTTTTTGGCATAAGCATGTATTGTACCTATATACATCTCGCCTAATCTCACTAGACCCTCCTTGCCCTTAAATTTTTCTATGGTTTCATAGATTCGCTCTTTCATACTTTGTGCGGCTCTTTCCGTAAAGGTGAATGCGACTATTGAGGCCGGAGGCACATTTTCAACAAGTAGAAGGTATGCGATCCTTCTTGTAAGAGTTTCTGTTTTTCCCGTGCCTGCCCCGGCAATTACTTTTATGTACCTATCTTTACTGAGGACGGCTTCGCTTTGATCCTTCGTCAATTGTTTCGGCTTGTTTATGACTTCTGTAGGGGAAAATCTTGTTTGTACCATGGGGACGCCTTCGGATTATAGCGAGCATATGCATAGCTAACAGAATATAGCACCGCAACTATTTTAACCTCACCCAGAAACAGCTTAGGCGTCTTGTATAGCGTAGCCTTAACGCATTTTGTAGTACTATTATGGCAATGAAGATTTAAATCTCTTTTGAGTCAAATTTCCTCTTTGGCTTTGGAATCCATATCGCCTTGAAGCTTTGCAGATTTCAATTTTTCGACTTCGGCGATTATTGCCTTGACGAAGTTTTGTTCTTCCTCTGAAAGCTGCTTTAGGTTATCTTTTGCACGACGGATACTCTCGGCCCAACGCTCCTTTTCCTTTTCTGCAGGGTCGCCATCCATGATGTGGTTCATGCGGGACTGAATATTTTTAAATGCTCAACTACGTCGAGGCGGTAGACTAATCTGCCTTTTACTTCAGTATAAGGAATCGGTTTTCACGTCAATATTTTTGTTTAAATAAAAGTATGTGGTTTGAATAAAATTATTTAAACGAATTTCTGGTTAGCGTCTCTTTGTCTTCTGCGTGCGATCTAGCTTCAAAATTATGTGCGATAGCTCCTCTTTCAGCGCCTTAGGATCCGAACTCTTTATGTAGGCATTAAGCGCATTATCTATGTTCTTCCTGTCCTCGTCCATCTGGATCGCTGTCTGGGTGTCAAGCGCAGAGCCGCATCTTCCACAGAACTGCATGTCGGGGCTGTTCGAGAAGCTGCAGCGGATGCACATCTTTGGCTTCAGCATTGCCTGATAAGCCTCCTTCTTGACTTCTATGCCATTTATCTCCAGATAGGCGTTGTCCAGAGCCGTATTGCTGACCCTGATGTAGTAATCTGCCATATTGCTGCTTGGCACCCAGCCGAAATACGCACGCAATTGCTGGTCTGAAAGCTTGTTAGCCAGATGAGACGCTCTTGCCTTCCTGAAGGCATGCGGGTTGATGGGCTTTGTAATGCCTGCCCTGTGGCCTATCACCCTTAGGAGCTTCCTTGCCGAGTCATCTGTCATAGGCTTATCCTTGCCTTTACTGCTGCCTATCTGCCTCCAGATTATCTGGTCGTCCCTTAAGTCCTTTATGGTATTCAGGTAAGTGACTGCCAGCGAGACTGACATAAGCAGCGGTACCTTCCTCCAGCCAGTCTTGCCCGTTATTGTGAGCTTTGCAGGCTGCGTGGTCAGGTCTAAGTCCTTCTTCCTTACGCCCATTATCTCCCCTATCCTGCAGCCTGTTTCGTATAGGAGGCTCAGGAAGAACTTGTCCCTTAGGTTGGTGGCCGCATCCAGCATCTTAACGATTTCCTGTTCTGTGAGTATGTTATCTGGCATAAGGTTTTTTCTGGTTTTGTTCGTTATTTTCATCCAGGCTACGCATGGAGGCTGATAGACTCCTTCTCCCAACAGCTCCTTGTAGAAAACCTTCCAAACTGCCTGAAAATGAAGCCTGGATTCCATGCTATATGGCGGATCATAGGAGTTTATGAACGCAGCTGCCTTTTCCATATCCCTTTTTGTCGCCTCCTTGAGGTCTTTGTCATAGCCCAGGGCCTCCATCAGCTTTAGAATGCCGTAAATATGCCGTATAACGCTACGTGGGTGCATATTCTTGGCCTTTAGTAGGGTTATATGGTCTTCGAGATAGCGCCGATTTTGCGCAATTATGCGCACGTCCGCTAAAACCCTGTCATAGAGGCGGTTCGCCTGCCTTTGCCAATAGTCGATGTTGTTTGTCATCGACGTGACATTGTGCCAGCGATGAATATTTATAGCTTGTGGAACGGGGGTTGACCTTGAAGGGCATCGCCCGAAGAAGGGATCGAACCTTCGACCTATTGGTTAACAGCCAATCGCTCTACCACTGAGCTATTCGGGCATTAATTTACAGTATTTTTCATCAAATTATTAAAACCTTTTCAATGGAAAAATGCCGGCTTTTCAGCGAGGTTTATTATCTTCAAATACATATATGAATGTTCTCCCACATTCCCAGTGAATGCAACCCTTCCGGTTTTATAATCATACAAAGCGAATCCCTTCTTATTGTGTTCTTTTAAATTAGTGTAATAAACTATGCATTCACCATCATGAAGCCTGTCTATAAGGTCAAGTCCATAAGCAACGCATCCCGTGTTGCTCTCAAAGCAGTAAAGCTGAGCAAGTGTGTTATCTTCACCTGAAGAGCTGTTAATGGCTAGTTTTACAAGGTCCTCAAAGCTTCCCATCTCCACGTACTTGAATTTTGCCTTGCCTGCGGTTTTTGATATTCCAAGCTTGCCTATGTTCATTGAAAGAATGTTCACCACCTGCCAGCCTTCTTCAGTGCTGTCCGAAAATCTTGCCTTTTCATCATCAGAATTCTCCGGAGGCCTGTATAACAGAAATTTAGTTAAGTGCTCAGCGGTAAAGGTGTATGTCAATACTACACCGTCAAGTTTCTCCCCAAATGCATAAAGTACTGTATGCGTTCCAGACGTTCCAGCAAACACACTATTTGAAGTAAAGTTGAAGTTGTATGCCAATCTCGCAATGTCCTCAAGGGAGTGAAGCTGGACAGGCATAAATACACTCCCCTCATTTTTCTTGTCTGCCATAAGACTCACGACTTTTAAGAAGTGATTACGCCGTAGATGTAAGAAAGCAGCGACATAAGCGCATATGCTGGCTCAAATATTATTGGTGACAATACCGCTCCCTGTCCCACTGAACTGTAATCATTGCCTAAGCTTTCGTTTACGTAAAACTTAACAGGATATGATTTAGATAGCGCTGTGCTGGTGGAAGAGTTGACTGTGAGATTGAATTTATATGCTCCAGGCTCTTCAAGGAAAACAGGATAACTGAATGAGCTTACTTTTGAATGAAGCGAGATGACTTCATCAGAAACATTCCATGCCGGCAGGCCCTGTGCACTTATTATGAATGGATCATCCGATATGCCTGTGTTATTTATTACAACATCGAGAACTGCCGGCTGTCCTATTCCAGAGTGCATAACCAAAGGGTTGACCTGTACGTTGAAGACATCAGGCGTGACATTCACTATAGCAGTAAAAGTCAGATTGCCAATCCGCGAGTAGTTTTGCACATTTACTGCTCTTACGAGCATTGTGTAATTGCCGTTGCTGGCATTGGAAGGAACAGTCACCTTCATCTTCATCGGGTTTTCGTAAAGTGGTGAACTCTGCGAGGACCATCCAGAAGGAAGGCTAATAGCAGTCAATTTGTCCCAGCCAATGTTTATGTAGTAGCCCGTACTGTTTACTGTGGAAGAGTTCGCAAGTATATAGAAGCTCTCTCCTGGGGCAACTTTGCCAAGATACACATTACCATTATTGTAAAGAGTTTGTGAAACAGGGCCAACTACGCTGAGGTATGTGTTGGCAGATACTAACGTAACTGATATAATCCCAAAAAACATCGCTGACCTTAAAATGTCCATGGTAATAAATATGATAGCATCTCTATATAATATTATCCATGTTATAATGGGTTGGTAGTTTTATGCCAAAAACACAGTACATATGGCTGGATGGTAAGTTTATCGAGTCTGGTAGGGCTAATGTACACATGCTTACGCACTCCCTGCAATACGGCAGTGGCGTATTCGAAGGCATACGCGCATATCATACAGAGAAAGGCCCCGCTGTTTTCAGGCTAACCGATCATGTACGTAGGTTTTTGCGCAGCGCCAAGATATACTCCATGGGTCTTGGATATGATGAAAAAGAGCTGGGCTCCGCCGTAGTAAACCTTATCAGTAAAAATGGGCTGAAAAGCTGTTACATACGCCCATTCGCATTCTACAATGACAATCATATAGGCCTTGATGTCACAGGCAAAAAGACAAGCGTTGCAATAGCTGCAGTCGACTTCGGTTCATACTTCACTAACAAGGATAAAGGCATTAGTTGCGTAGTTTCATCCTGGCGCAGGATAAACTCTCAGATACTTCCTGTGCAGGCGAAGGCGAGCGGCAACTACCTGAATTCAATAATAGCATCACAAGATGCGAGGTCAAAGGGTGTTGATGAAGCAATACTTCTTGATATAAATGGATATGTTGCAGAAGGTCCCGGCGAGAACATATTCCTAATACGGGACAACAAGCTAATCACGCCTTCTGAATCATCAGACATACTTCTAGGGATAACTAGAGATTCGCTGATAAAGATAGCAGAGTCACGAGGCCTTGAGTTTGAGGAAAGATTTGTCCATAGGGAGGAGCTGTACACTGCAGATGAAGTATTTTTCTGCGGCACGGCTGCTGAGCTTACCCCGATAACGCAGATTGATGGAAGGAAGATAGGGAATGGTAGGATAGGCCCAATAACAGACCTTCTTTCCAGGGCCTACTCAAATGCGACAACGGGCGCAGACCCAGAATTCAAGGACTGGCTCACTTACGCCTGAAGTGCACTATGGCAACTATTTGGTCATAGGCTGGCTTTGGTCCGTGTCTTGCCTCTTCCCGCGTAAAGGCTTCACAATATTGAAAGTGAACTCATTGTACAGATACATAGGCACCATACCCAACCAACTTAGTATGAACATGTATGACACAAGCAGGATAATTATTGGCGTTATATATCCAAATACAATCATCAATGCGCCTGAAGAAGTAAAGATGCCTCCTGTTCCAAGCAACGACCCTCCAAAGATACCGAGTCCGAAGCTCCCTGTCAGCAAAATTATTGGTAAGTATGCTAAAAGGGTAGCCATTACTATTATAAAATCCGACAAAGTAACTGCTCCGAAGATCTTGGTTTTTCTCTGACGGGATAACTCCACACTCCTCACTATTGAGCTTAACACGCCCTTGCCCTCAGCAACTATGACGGCATTTATGAAGTAGAAGAGCAGTGAGT
>DAHWQN010000041.1 GCA_027340645.1 Microcaldota archaeon | reverse complement strand
ATACCATTCCCCTTTATTATTGCCCTCACGATTTCATTTATTGTCTCATATTTGTTTGCTTCCAAGGCGAAGAGTGAATACTCTTTTATTGCAATTCCAAATGCTGTTCTGTGACTGTGCAAAAAGTTGTCCGAAGCTGTTTTCATGAAGGCGTCCGGACCTTTTAGGAACCTAGATTTTATGCGCTCGTCAGGTGCAAAAATTAGTATAAAGCCATTTTCTTTGCTAATCCATTGAATCGACATACTGACTCTGAATCCTAGTCTTGATGCATAATCAGTTATTATTTCAGATTCTCGCCTGAGTTGCGGCCATATAATGTCTTCGCTTTTATCAGGCACCTTCGCTACAATCAGGAATGACTTTAACCCTGTATCCTTTATGAACTTGTTCACAAGCCCATGCACTTTTTCTGAAGAGAATTTCATTCCATAAAACTCCTTTATATTCGGATTGTCGATAAATCTTCGTGCCGAAATCACAAATCTCAGCAATGACTCCACAGAAGCCCCAGCGGCAGCGTTCCTGTCTTTGTCTACGGGATCTATAACAACAAAGCCGTGCTTGAAGCGCTTCTCAAGGCTAGTATCATTGGAATAGCCCTTTCTAGGTGCAAGCGTGACTGGAAGCTTGAATGTTGATGCACTCTCCAAGAGTGCCTCCAAAGATCCGAAATAATAAATCAAAAGCTCACATAAATATCCTGAGAATCCACTTATCCTTACCTCTGCGCCGTAGATGTTGTGTGCCATAAGAAAATACTTCAGAAGCCGTACATCATTCCTCTGTTTCTCGCTAAGATGGGAATTGATGAAATTAGTGTGCAACGGTGTCCTATCTACTGATGTGGCAAGCTCTTCTATATTGTCTATTTTTAATGCTGGCACAATATCAACTTCAATGCCACGTGATTTTATTAATAGCTGCACATAGGGGTGCTCTGCATATTTTATACGGTAAATATCACCGCTGTTCCTTGATATTACGCGCTTGCCGTAGGAAAGTCCGAGCTTGACAAGGTCTTCTCTTTTGGTGTCCCTTGGAAACAGCATGAATATGTCTATGTCGGAGTTTCCCCTCAGGTTTGTATCCTTGGAAATTGAGCCTGTAACGCGTACCTCTACTGTTTTAGGCACTATGTTTCGCAACCTTCTCATTACCCAGTCCACGTTTGATATAGTCTTCTGCACTTCCTCCTTTGTGGGAGTAATGTCTGGTAGTATCTTATCGAATATGCCTCTCATGCGCTTATCCGTTGCTTCCATTCAAACATGAGTATATCGATGGGAAGTAATATAAAGAAATTACCCATATCGCTGATCCTGGCTTTTGGATTGGCGTTTTTCCTGCGTAACATAATCTCGGTTTACTTCCATGCCAATCGAAGCTATTTTATATCCTATACTGGCAAAAAGGAACAGTATAATCACTTCTACGATATAATATGCGCTTGTCTTTACTATGTTAGTTATTCCGCTGCTGAGGTAGCCAACTGATGCGTTCAGGCTTTGTGTATTCTGCTGCTTCTGTTGCAAAGCATTTGCCTGTTCCACATTAGTGTACAATACGTAGCCAATGCACAAAGTTATTAGTATAAGTGCGACTCCCACAGCAATTAGCACATCGCCCCTATATAGCATGAAACCACAAATTTATTTGTATGCTTGTATTAATATTACTATCGCAACAATTATGTACTTAATTTGGGCTCTTGGCGCAGCAGCAGCGCGTTCCGTTCGCAACGGAAAGGTCGCGGGTGCGAATCCCGCAGAGTCCACATTATCAAAATGTTCGTATCATTGCATTTTAATCTTCTGACAATTCAAATAGGTTTATAAATTCGTGATGCACAATAGTCTTGGCGATGTGGGATGTCTAAAAATAACATCAGATTGCGGTTAAACTTTCCAGCAGGCAACGAACAAAGTGCCGGAAGGCACTTCTGGAATACTGACGGTAGCGTAGTTGCTGAATTGCTTAAGCTCGCAAAGCATTCTAGCGACAGGCAGTTCAACGAACTTTTGCGCATGATACAGCATGCCAAGATGATCGAGCTGCTATACGGGGTAGAAGAAAAGATTCCTGAAAATAATTAATTTTTCCTCCTTGTCACTTGAATAATCTTATTCTTATTATTCGTTTATCCTCCACTTCACGTAATGTATAGTATACAACTATCAATGATATGACTATCACTACGTTTATGACAAATGCTTCTTGAGGAAGTCCATACATAAATATCATGAGCATTATTATTGTTGCTATCTGCAGATAAGGATAGAAAATTGGTCTAGCACCATGCATTTTATTGCGCTTATGGAAATGCACCAGTGCAATAATTGACATTATATACGAGAAAAGAAGCCCGAAGTTTGATATGGCTGCTATAATATACACGTTCCCTGCAAAAAGCATCACTGCGGCTATAATTACTGACACAATTACGCTGTTGAATGCTACGTCATTCTCTGCATTGTATTTTCTGAATATTTTCGGAAGAAGCCCGTCTTTGCTTATCTGGTACATGACGTGTGATGCTGCAAGCACCATGGCGATGGTTGCAGATGCTGTAGCTATAAGCGCTCCTATGCTTACTAACAAGAACAGCCACTGCGGTGCGCTCGCCGCAGCGAGTGCTGATGTCAGAGGATCCGAGTTTATATTAAATGACGATGCAGGTTTCAACAGCATTAGCGATATTATAACAAGTATGTAAATTACAATGCTTATGACCACAGCTGTTGTTATTGCTTTTGCGGCTGCCTTCGCTCCGCCTACGATTCTTGATGTAAAAGTACTGACTGTCTGGAAACCAGTATAAGCAAAGAATATTGCCACGCTGGCTTCAAGTATATCGGTTATTATGGAACCTCCAGATCCGCTTCCTGAGAAGTTAGACAGTTTAAACTGGCTGCTGCTGAATGCGAAGATTATTGCGAATGCGACAAATATGAGCAGTATACCTATTTTGGCTATAACCAAAGCCACGTCAGTATGTGCAGCATTTCTTATGCCACGCAAGTTTATCAAGCCGACTGCAGCTATCAATGCAATCGAGAAGACATATCCGTATCCGGAAAATTGGCTTCCGAGGACACTAGCAAGCGTTGTTCCGAATCCCAGGGATACTACTGAAACGGCTGTGGCAAAGCTGAAGTACAAGAGTATGCCTGTTATAAAGCCCATTTCGCTGCCAAATGCCTTGTAAACATATGAATATGATGCACCTTCTGCAGAAGGCATTATCATTCCTAACATTCCGAAGTTCAGGGCCACAGCAAGTGCCACAAGACCTACTATTGCGAATGCCAGTATGGCATACGGTCCGGCTATGGCTATTACTGTTCCACTCAGTACAAATATGCCGGCACCTATAATTGCGCCTAGCGCAACAGCCATGGCCGCTATAACGCCTATCTTGTTCTTAGGCATGCATGACTATGGACATGTAATGATTTTAAATATATTGCCTTTGGACACACGTGTACGTGTGTTTTTGGTATAAAAGAACAAAGAGAGCACAAGGCCTTTTGCCATATTATACAATATTCTTTAGTATCGCAACAGCAATGGCAAACACGGCTACTAAGAGCATAATGCTGTCGCAATTCCAATACCTAAGTATAAATACATGTATGTACGTGTCGTAATGACTTACGTCATATGCAGAACAGGCTTAAACTATTATAAAGCTATAGATTAAAATGAAATGCAAGAGACCAGAAGGTAAGAAAATGTCCAGTGTTAACGTAAGAATCGCAGGAGCAAATGGTGACGGAGTGGAGTCAAGCGGGACCCTGCTTCTCAAGGTAGCTGCAAATGATGGCATGCAGATATTTGGTTATCGCGGCTACCAATCAATAATACGCGGAGGCCATGTATGGTTCCAGGTGCGTGTAGGTGACGGTGCAGAGAGACTGCTAAGCCATGGAGATGGCATAGATGTGCTTGTTGCGCTTAATCAGGAATCAATAACAAACCAAAAATCTCATTTGAATGACAATGCAGTTGTAATATACGATCCTACAAAGGTCAATGTGCGCGAGCTCGATGCATCGAAATGCAGGCCCTTGCCAATACCAATCCTTGATATAGCAGTAAAAGAGAGCGGAGATCCAATAATGCGCAACACTGTCGCAATAGGCGCAGTCATAAAACTCCTCGGCATAAATCTATCCGTCTTCGAAGCAGTTATAAAACGCATGTTCGGCAGGAAAGGGGACGCCATTGTCAAGAATAATGTCAATGTCGCATCGAAGGGCTACTTATATGACGGTGTCTCAACAATCTATAGTCTAAATGGTGATGGCAAGGAAAGATACACAATGGATGGCAATACTGCCATATCATTAGGCGCGTATGCTGCTGGATGCAAATTCTATTCCGCATATCCGATGACTCCCGCAAGCGGCATATTGCAGTGGTTCGCGGCGCATGATAACCAGGGTGTGCTGTTCAAGCAGACTGAGGATGAGCTTGCGGCGATAAACATGGCAATAGGTGCATCATATAGTGGTGTAAGGGCGATGACCGGTTCAAGCGGCGGAGGCTTTTCACTAATGGCAGAAGCGCTCGGTTTTGCAGGCATGATAGAAACTCCGCTCGTTGTCGCAGAAGTGCAGAGGGGAGGTCCAAGCACCGGATTGCCTACCAAGACAGAGCAGGCGGATCTGCTTTTCGTAATGTATGCGTCGCAGGGTGAATATCCCCGCGTAGTTGTCGCACCGAGGGATATGGATGAATGCTTCACATTGACAGCACAGGCATTCAACCTTGCAGACAAGTACCAGTGCCCTGTTATAATAATATCAGATATGTTCCTATCAGAGCATCTTGAAACTGTCGATGGTTTTGATATAAACTCAGTAAAAATAGAACGCGGCAAGATAGCAACGAGTGTACCAGAAGGCACGCGTTTCAAGAGATATGAATATAATCAAGATGGCGTGTCAGCTAGGTCCATACCCGGGACAAAAGGCATGGAGTTCATAGCGCCAAGCGATGAGCACGACGAATATGGCGATCTTGTAAGCGATGCGTTTGCAGGCCTGGACAGTTCAATAGAAACAAGAATAAAAATGCATGACAAACGCATGCGCAAGATGGACATGATGCTGAAAAACGAAAACTTCTTTGTTCCGCACATAGAGAATCCAAATGCAAAACAGTTCCTTGTAACGTGGGGCTCCACTACGCTACCAGCACTGGAGGCAATAGCACTACTTAAGGAAAAGGACATAGAACTTGGGCTTATATCTTTTAGCTATCTGTTTCCTATGGACAAGGAGAAGGTAATAGCCATATTGAAAGGTAAAAAGCTGATTGATGTAGAATGCAATTACACCGCACAGCTCGCGCAAGTGGTAATGATGAATACAGGCATAGAAATTAAAGACAAGATCCTCAAGTATGATGGCGAGGCAATAACCGGCAAGGAGATAGCAGAAAAAGCCGTGGAAATAATAGGCAAGTGATAAAATGGCAGAAATCACAACACAACCAACAACTTCAGCAGCCTCTGGTCAAAAGCAGGTTTATACATCTAAGAACAAGCCAATATGGTGCGCAGGCTGCGGAGACTTTGGCGTATATGCCTCAATAACAAAGGCATTGCAGGAATTGAACATAGACAAACATAATGTTGCGATAGTATCTGGAATAGGGTGCAGCTCTGCGATGCCGCATGCATACAGCACTTATGGTGTCCACACGCTGCATGGCAGGCTGCTTCCTGTTGCAACGGGGGTGAAGCTTGCGAACCATGGCCTTACAGTAATAGGTACAGGCGGCGACGGAGATGGATATGGCATTGGCAGCGGCCACTTCATACACAGTGCAAGGCGGAATAT
>DAHWQN010000040.1 GCA_027340645.1 Microcaldota archaeon | reverse complement strand
GCGCTCGTGTGAAAAACCATGCTCATCACACATGAATTTTAGTATGCGCTGCTTATCTGGCTTTGCCTTGTTTATCATAGCTTCCATTTCATTGTTTGATACTTGCACAGTTTCAGGATTCTCAAAAAGCCGCATCACGCTTGATAACTCGTCACTTATGTCTGTGCCGTATTTTTGTAATACATGCGCAGCTACGGCTTCTGGAGTCTTGTGCTCCTTCACAATCTTTAGCGCAGTCATGGGACCAACCCTATCCACTCCGGTATTAAAATCTGTGCCTATAAGCATGCCGAGTAGTATCAACATGCGCTGGTCAATTTCGAGGCTTTTAAGCAGTTCATCAGTGCGTGTCATCTCAACTGAAACATTTATGTATATGTTGCGCCCGGGAAGCTTCCTCCTGCCGGATATTGTAAGGTTTCTTATTACAGTTGTAGCTCCGAGAAGAAATGAGTCATAATCCTGGCTTGCAGATGCGTATGCAACGCCATCTTTGGTCATGCGCGCGGATTGTGCCTCACCCTCGCCTGGTGCCTGGATCCACGGAACGCCCATCATGCTGAGCAGCTCCTTTGAACTTTCCACTATGTCACGGTTTATTCTGGTGCTGGCCATGGCATGCACCCTTGCCTCCTCAATCATGCCTTTCTCAAGGGCCTCGCTCCATTGCTTTTTAGCTTCTTCTCGCCTGTTCATCCTGGCTTCAATTGTGCGCTGCTTCAGAATTGATGGTATGCCATCAAACACGAAAACGGGCTGGATGCGTGCTTCAAGAAGATTCATTGTTCTATAGAAAAGCCCAGACAAATGGCTGGTTATCCTGCCTTTTGTATCCATCAATGGCGTCCCATCAGGCTGGCGTATTATCGACAAGAACTGATATATTGTGTTATATGCATCTATCGCAACAGTTCTTGTGGACAGCTCTTCTAGCTCTATCTTCTTTTTTACCTTAGAGACAAGCTTTCCTATGTCAACTGCCATCCCAACAGCTACTTCCTCTCTGCAGCGTCGCCAAGGGTTAAAGGACCAGGGCGCCCGGCACTTTGAGTCTTTTTCTCTGGCTCAGGAACCATTGTAAGCTTTATACCAAGGTGCTTCTCAAGTTTCTTTGTAAGTGCAGCGGTAGGAAGCATGCGCCCGTGTTCAACCCGATTAAGCGTGCTCTCCTTTTCGTTTATGCGTTCAGCCAGAACTGTCAGTGGAAGGCCCATGCTCTCCCTTGCCTTGCGTATCATGTCGCCATAGCCTTCAACTACTTCTTCTTCAGGAACTGGCTGCTGGCGCTGCGCCGCAGTGCGCCTTTGCGCATCTTTGCCTTCATCTGCACCAATAGTGTCTACCACGTCCTTCCCTTCAGCACACTTTGCGCATGAGGTCAGCTCTACGCCCTCCACGTCTATTATGTAAAGTGTGTCTGTCTTCTTGCCACATATCTCGCAGTCATACATTTTGATACCCCACGGTTTTGTTCAAGCTTAGACTACTCCGGTAATCTATAAATAGATATGCAACTTATGTTATGGACATGGCATCTGCCAAAGGCAAAAATAATAAGGTCAGGCACCATGCTGCAATAACCGCATTGCTTGTGCCGCTTACGTTACTTTTCATAGTATTGCTTTATTATTGGAATATCGGCACGGGCAACTGGGTTGCAGGAGCAAAATTCGTTATTGCCGTTCTAGCGCTTTGGATAATTGGCAGTGTGATAGTCAAGGTAAACGCTATCGGCAAAGAAGATGCAGTAGGCGGATTGTTGATAGTTGGTGGAAGGCGCGGCATAGGATTTATGGAATACCTTGCAAGAGGCAGAGAGAAGTTCTGGGACATGTTCGCACAGGTTGGCCTTGTGATGAGCTTCGGCGCTGCTTCATACTTTTTGTTCAAAGGCCAAATAACCAAAAAGGCTTATGTTATAGGCTTTGTTCTTATCGCCGTTATGTTCTTTGTTGTATGGCCGTTCATTATTCTTGCTTTTAATGTTATAACACTTCCAGGTGTACACATTTCAGTGCAGACAGTACAGCTTCAGCTTCCTGTTCTGAACTATACGCTTCTGTTAGAAGTAGTGAGCCTGTTTGCGGGAGGTTTCGCGTTCTTCCTTATGGCACTCCTTGCTGTAGGCGCAGGCTCTATAATATATAGCATACTGACATTTGCAGGCAACGTTGTTGTGTCACATACAGTCAATACTACGATATTGAGCACGCAGATACCAGGTGCTGAACCGATCATACCAGGAATCAACATACCGTTAATTGCAGGCATACTTGCCTTTGCAGTAGTGCTTATAGTACATGAATTCTCGCATGGGGTTCTTTTCACTACGTACAGGAAAAAGGTAAAGCGCACCGGCCTTATTATATTCGGAGTGATACCAGTAGGCGGATTCGCCGATGCCGGAGAGAAGGCAATGAAGCAATTGGGCAAGAAGCAGCAAAATAGGGTGCTTGTTGCAGGGGTAATGGCTAATTACCTATTCACGTTCATATTTTTCATAGCTGCATTCCTCATGATGAATTATGTTATGCCAACATTGTATACAAATAGTGTTGTAATATCTGGCACAATACCAGGCACCCCAGCATACAACACGTTGATCCCTGGGTCTACGATATTATATTGGAATGGACATGCCGTGACAAACATTACAGCGCTTGAAGCGGCTGCAAAAAGCGATACTGCAGGATCCGTAGTAAATATCCAGACAAACAATGGCAGTTATAACATTGTTGCTAACTCAACAGGCAAGGTGGGAGTTTATATAACACAGCAGCAGGTTCCTGCCCGGAGCGGCGCCTATTTCTCAATAGCAAACTTCCTGTATCAGTTTGCTGTCCTCGCATTCGTGCTTAATCTGTTCGTTGCTATATTCAACCTTTTGCCATTGCCTATAGGTCTTGATGGCTGGCACATATTCAAGAATGCTCTTCCTGAAAAGGCCATGCGCATATTCATGTACTTGACCATTATAATATTCATAGCAATACTTCTCCCTTGGATATGGTACTTTATGGGCATATAATGCATCCGTAAAATCAGCAATGCGAGAAATAAAGCTTTATATATATTAGCATTGTAGTATTTGCAGAGCTAAGTGGTAGAATGGAATTGATTAATAAGCGTGGAAACGGTATTAGTAGAGCACAAAGCGCTATGGAGTATCTGATGACATATGGCTGGGCCATACTAGTCATTGCGGTAGTTCTAGCGGCATTGTTCGCATTGGGAGTATTCAATGGCAGCACGCTGCCTACAGCATGCATAGCACAGTCTGGCTATTTATGTAAGATAACAGCATTTACTGCTTCTCAAGGCATGGCTGTGCAGATAGGACAAAGCACAGGCGTGCAGTGGAATGGTGCAAATGTGGTATTCTTGAGTGTGTCGCAGCTTTCGTCTGTTAGTAGTAGTGCAACCTTAGCACCATACTTTACTACCGCGAATGAGATACAGCTCGGCACGTTATCTTCAGGCAGCAGCGCAACAAATACAATACCGACAGCAGGCATATCAGGAGTGACTTCTGGCAGCGCTATCGGGACTTCTGTGTCAGGGCAGCTATGGGTACAATACAGTGTAAGTGGACAGTCTGGCTTCCTGTACAGCGAAATTGCAACAGTAACAGCAAAGACAACAGGGTAATGAGTTAGGGGCTTTTGCCCCTTCCTTTTTCTTTTTTATTGATGCAAAAGGTACTGGTAGTGCGCATGCAGCAGTTATATATTCGTTGAATATGTAGAATAAGCGTGCTTAAGTGAACAAGAAGGCATTATTTACATACGTAATACTGCTGATTATAGTCGTTGTAGTATCATATTATATCCGCTACTATGGCTTTATTGGCGGCACCACCATACGCAGTACGACATCGGTATACGCCAACACGACCCAAAACGGCATACAACAGACAAGAGGACAGAATATTACCATATCGAACAGCACAACGAGTCTGAACTCGGGAAATGCATCACAATGCTCATCTGCTCCTGAATACGCGTGTTATAATGTTTCATTCAACAGCACTACAGGCAATATGTCTGTCACATTTGCACAGTACACGGGAATTGTATGGCGCAATGCCAGGATATTCTTTCTAAACCAGTCTGAGATTGCAGATGTAAGCAGTTATTCTAGTTACAGTTCAAGCGGTTACCTTCTCGGTTATGCTGACACAGGACAGCTGTATACTGCAAAAATAGGAGATGTGCGCCCAAGCGGAGGCAGGGGAATCTCCGGGCAGATATGGGCATCATATGAGGCAAATGGAAGCGTAGTATATTACGGGCTCGTAGCCAATGTGTCGCTTGGTGTGAATTGAAATTCGTCAGGCAACTGTATCTTATGCAATGTATATATTGCTTTGCGTAGGAATTGTATTGATTTTATGGATCAGCTTGTAGTCCTTGTTGACAGCAACGATAAGGAATTAGGCACAGAAGAAAAGATGAAGGCGCACATGAATGGAGGGAAACTGCACCGTGCGCTGTCAGTTTTCGTATTCAATGACAAGGGGGAAACAATGCTGCAGAGGCGTGCCATGAGTAAGTACCACACACAGGGAAAATGGTCGAATACATGCTGCAGCCATCAGAAGCCCGGGGAGTCAACAATAGATGCCGCGCACCGCAGGCTGAAGGAGGAAATGGGCTTTGACTGCGAAATGCATGAAGAGTTCAACTTCCCATATGAGGCAGAAGTCGGCAATGGGCTTACTGAACAGGAATATGACCACATAGTTTTCGGTAGGTATGACAAGGCTCCGAATCCCAATAAGAGTGAGGTCATGGATTGGAGATGGATAAGCATATCCAACCTGAAGAAGGAGATAGCCAAGACCCCTGAAAACTTTACGCCATGGCTTAAGCTCATGATAAATGAGATTGATAACCATTACAAAAGATAACGGCTAATTCAACTGCTTTGTCACTATAGTATAAGTACCTGACAGCTTTGACGATGCCCTGCGAAGCGCCTCCTTTGCAATTACTCGCGAACCTGAAGTCGTCATTACCTCAAGCACAGCCTGGCCGTTCCTGAGCCTTGCTGCTACTGATACTGGCTTTCCGAAAGACATTGACATCCCCTGTGAAAGTCTGTCTGCTCCTGCTCCTGTAGCACGCTTTTTCTCGCGGATTACCTGATGTGGTATTGTTATTATACGGAAAAAATACTGGCCGGGTATCTTACTCTCAAGATACTTGTTTGCCGTAAGGCGCGCTGCTTCCAATGCATTTGAGCGCAGCTGAACGTATTGATCTGCATTCAACGTGAGATGCATGTCGTAATTGCCTTTCTCTATGCCCATGCGGTATATGAGCAGACTGGTGTGCGGCAATGCCTTAACATAATTCTTCTTCGGCTTCTTTACCGAGTATCTACTCCATGCCTGGCTGGTTATGCTGCGCATAGTTCTTGCTGGTCTTAGTTTCATGAATAACACCTTTCCTTCTCTGAAGGTATAGTACGTGTAATATATTGCCTATAATGTTTTATAAACTTTGCCTAATCCACCTGCGCTCAGGCGGCAGCCTAAAAACGTATCTTACCGGGCCTATGAGCGAATCGCCCCTTCGTAGCTTCTCCGCGACTTTGTCTCCGAAGCTAGATTTCCATAAGGAAAGAACTTCGTTGTCATTTAAAGTGTGGTAGCTCTCAGGTATTTTTGCGGTATTGTTGTATAATGACTTGATTGTGCGTTGGCCATCGTAAATGGACAATGACTTTACAGCCTCAGTATTTGCTATAAACTTGACAGTTACAGTTCTCGTAGGTGTTTCAACAACTATCTCCTTGAACGGGTCAAATTTTTTAAGGAAGCCATCGCAACGCAAGTTCTGACCGAATGATACGTACTCCAGGTATATGCGCTGTCCGATGCTTTCCCTTAT
>DAHWQN010000003.1:3700-18999 GCA_027340645.1 Microcaldota archaeon | reverse complement strand
AGGGCTGACTGCTGTACCATACTCTGGACTATATCCTCCTATACGCACTATGCATAAGAAACTATCACCGCTGGCAACAACCTCCGGAGTGCAGCTTCCATAATATATGCTATTGTCCACATAAGGATGGACAGACACAACATTACCCGATAAATAGACCGTACTCTTCTGCGAATTCACTACCCTAAGGAATAGTTCACTCCCTCCAGAATAGCTGCCCAGTGCCGCTGCCCTACATGAAAAACCCGCAATTATAGTACATGAATTATGTATAACTACTGCAGATTGCTGCACTAATATTGCTGTAGATGCCCCTATGATTGCTATGAACGTAAAAACGAATATCCACGTGTATGTAGATACGAAGTCCCTGACGCTCTGCAGTTCCATGATATCCTTGCAACGCCATTGTTTATAGCCCTTCTCTTATCCTTTTTGCCATGTTGTGCATCCAGTTCATTCAGCTATTGTAATCAGTGCCGCACTCCTTTATATGTTTCACGTAGCTGCGTACACGACGTAATAATTTAACGCATGCATGAAATAATCGCGCCAACATGATTCTTGTGGCTTTAAACAGATTCGTTTTTGACGTCGCTTAAATGTAAGTATCGAAGTGTATATCTAATGCACACTCAACCACAATCTACTTTAAATACTTTTTTATCTAACCAATATGGGCGCTGGACGGGTTTCCGTCTACGTACAATATGTTGTATAATTCTTGATTGGTGGATACAATGGGTGGTGGTTTGGAAGCAAATTTTGAAACAGTGAAAAAAAGGGATGGAACTGTAGTGGCATTCGACTCTGATAAGATATTGAGTGCTATGCGGAGCTCCATAGTCGCTACTAGAGGTTCCGCGGCAAGCATAGACTTAAATGCGCTAACAGAACATGTTGTTGCTGGCATAAATGCAAGGTATTCGGGTTACAAGACTCCCGATGTTGAAGGCATACAAGACATCGTCGAGCGCACATTGATGGAGTTCGGCCTTTTCGATGTTGCAAGATCCTATATACTATACCGTGAGAGGCATCGCGAAATCAGGGAAAGCCAGAAAAGCGAGACCATACAGAAAATCAAGGAAGGCAAAATGACGGTTACCAAGCGCGATGGATCTATTGTGCAGTTCAAGGACTCAAAATTCACAGATTACATTAAAATGGCATGCAAGAGCTACGAGGGTGTTGTTGATGTAAATGCACTTGTGCAACAGTGTGAAGCTGGCGCATATGATGGAATAAAGACCAAGGACTTGGCCAAGTTAGCTATAATGTCAGCTAGGGCGCTGATAGAAAGGGATCCTGCATACTCCGCAGTGACAACACGCCTTTTCCTATACGACCTGTACCGTGAAGTCCTGGGAAGGTATGATGATCTGGCGAAGACCTACCCCACAGCATTCGGTGCATACATAGCAAAAGGAGTCCGCCAAGGCTCTTTTGTAAGGGAAATGGAGTCATTTGACATGGATACGCTATCAAAGGCGCTTCATATAGAACGCGATGAACTTCTTGCATATCGTGGCCTTCAAACCCTTTACGATAGGTATCTGATGCGTGACAAGGATACCGATGTTCCTATGGAAACACCACAATTCTTCTGGATGCGTGTTGCAATGGGCCTTGCTATAAATGAAAAAGAGAAGGAGCAGCGTGCAATAGAGTTCTATGAAGTTTTGTCATCTCTTTTGTTTGTATCCTCCACGCCTACTCTGTTCCACTCAGGAACAACACATCCGCAGCTAAGCTCGTGCTACCTCACTACCGTCGAAGATGATTTAAGTCACATATTCAAGGCGATAGGCGATAACGCCCAATTGTCTAAATGGTCCGGCGGGCTTGGCAACGACTGGAGTAACCTTCGCGCAACAGGCGCTCTGATAAAGACGACAAATGTTGAAAGCCAGGGTGTGATACCATTCCTCAAGATAGCAAACGACACAACTGTTGCAATAAACAGGAGCGGCAAGAGGCGCGGCGCCACATGTGCGTATCTCGAGTTATGGCATATGGACATAGAAGATTTCATAGATCTGCGCAGGACTACTGGGGATGAACGCCGCAGGACACAGGACATGGACACGGCAGCATGGATTCCAGATCTGTTTATGAAGCGCGTCATAGAGGACAAAGATTGGACGCTTTTCTCCCCTAATGAAACTCCAGATCTGCATCACATCTATGGAAAAGCATTCGAAGAGAAGTACATAGAATATGAGAAGTTGGCAGATAATGGTAAGATAGCGCTATACAAGCGCATGAAGGCAAATATCCTATGGAGAAAGATTATAACCTCACTATTCGAAACATCACATCCGTGGATAGTGTTCAAGGATCCTGCTAACATACGCTCTCCACAGGATCATGTTGGTGTGGTGCATAGCTCTAATCTCTGCACAGAGATAACGCTTAACACATCAAAGGACGAAACCGCGGTATGCAACCTAGGCTCCTTGAACCTCTCAAAGCACATAACGGGCGGAGCCCTTGACATTGATATGTTAAGACGTACAGTGACAACTGCGATTCGAATGTTGGACAACGTAGTAGACATAAATTATTATCCTACTGTGGAGGCCAAAAACTCCAATATGAAACACAGGCCAATAGGCCTTGGGATAATGGGCTATCAGGATGCCCTTTATCAGTTAAATATGAATTTTGATTCTGAGGAAGCAGTAAGGTTTGCTGACGAGAGCATGGAGGCAATTTCATATTATGCAATATTAGCCTCATCGGCAATAGCATCAGAGAAAGGCTCTTATGAATCATTTAAGGGCTCGAAGTGGGATCGCGGCATTCTACCAATGGATACCGTAGCTCTTCTGGAGAATGAACGTGGCATCTTAATAGACGTGCCCAAAACTTCAAAGATGGATTGGCAGGCCGTCAGGGAGTCTATACGTAAGAATGGAATGCGCAACTCTAATTGCATGGCAATAGCACCTACAGCAACAATATCCAACATAGCAGACTGCTATCCCTCAATAGAACCAATTTACAAGAACATATACGTGAAATCAAACATGAGCGGCGAGTTCACAGTAGTAAACTCACATCTCGTTGAGGATCTAAAGTCACTAGGTCTGTGGAACAAGACTATGCTCGGGAAGATAAAGGAGCACGATGGCAACATACAGCACATAGAGAGCATACCAAAGAAGCTCAAGGACAAGTACAAGGAGGCATTCGATATAGAGCCAGAATGGTTAATACGTGCAGCAGCGTACCGTGGCCGTTGGGTAGACCAAAGCCAATCACTTAACATATTCACCTCCACAAACTCCGGGAAAAGACTGGCGGAAATATATATCTACGCGTGGCGCATGGGCTTAAAGAGCACGTATTACCTGCGCACCACAGCAGCAACATCCATAGAAAAGAGCACAATCGAGATAACAAACAAGGCAAAGATGGTTGATGTTAACAGCGAGAAGGGAGAGGTAACAGTGCAAGTGCAGCCTGTAGCGTCTCTGGCAACTGAAATTACGCCACAACAAGCAGTGCACGAACCATTATCCGTTTCTTTGGAAACGCCAACCGACCAAGGCACTACAATTATAGAGGGCAAGGTATGCAAGGTCACAGGAAACCCGTTGGATGATCCGAACTGCGAAGCATGCCAATAACATAACTACAAAGGCAATAATATGAAGCAAATGTTGAATGCATCGGAAGTGGACCCGAACAAGATCCTTCCTATTAAGTATGAATGGGCAAGGACTCATTACAAGAACGGTGTCAACAACAACTGGGTTCCGGATGAGATACCCATGCAGCAGGATATAGAATTATGGAAGAAAAAGGATGGGTTGAGCGATGACGAGCGGCGCATGATAATGTGGAACCTAGGGTTTTTCTCAACAGCCGAGAGCCTTACCGCCAATAACATAGTTCTGTCAGTATATAGGCACCTGACAAATCCTGAGTCAAGGCAGTATCTGCTCCGCCAGGCGTATGAAGAAGCGGTGCACACAGAAACTTTCATCTATTGCTGCGACAGTTTGGGACTTGATCCTGACGAAGTATACAACATGTATGTGAATATACCAAGCATAAAAGCTAAGGATGACTATGTTGTTGGGCTTACAAAATCAATACTTGACCCGAACTTTAGTACAGTAGGTGCAGACAACATACAAAAGTTCGTGTACGATCTTGTTGGTTACTATGTCATAATGGAAGGCATATTTTTCTATGCCGGGTTTGCCATGATGCTTTCTCTGCTTCGCAGCAATCGAATGGTTGGCATTGGCGAGCAGTTCCAGTACATACTTCGAGATGAAACTGTGCATCTCGCATTTGGCAGCGATCTGATAAATGCGATTGTGCAGGAAAACCCCGAGATATGGACTAAAAAGTTCAAGGAAGAGCTGACAGACTCAATCAAGAAGGGGGTTGAGCTGGAAGTGCTTTATGCGAATGACTGCCTGCCTAGGGGAATAGTAGGCCTAAATGCGGCCATGATAAAGCAGTATATGGAATACATAGGAGACAGGCGTCTTGAGCGCATAGGGCTTGATAAAGTATACGGGGCAGAGAACCCCTTCCCGTGGATGAGCGAGATTGTAGACCTAAAGAAGGAGAAGAACTTCTTCGAGACACGCGTCACAGAGTACAAACACCGCGGAGAACTGGCATGGGACTAAACACCGTATAATTGCATTCCTGAAAAAAGTGCTGATCCACAATACTATAGGTTATACTGTAATCTATGCTAATCTGTACTAATGATTACTGTAGCCGTAATCCTATCTGGTTGCGACATTAACAAACGTGAGCGGGAAATCCCACACGTTTAGCGGTGGGATGAAAGCGAACCGAAGAAAGGCGTATAAACATGAATGCGGGTATAAACTACATTGAACTGACACAGGCATACAAGTTCAGGATTTACCCTAATGCCACAAGGTAGGAGGAGATAAACGAACGTCTAATCCTTGCACAGCGGTTCTACAATAAACTTCTTGAGAAATCGATTCAATCGTATAAGAACTGCGATTACAAAGTATCAATGTCTAACTTCAGCTTGTCCCGATTCGGTAATTCAGGCCAGTTTCGGAGCGCAAGTGCGTCCGGTCTTCAATCAACTACAAAACAGATACAGAACACTTCCTATTCCAATGCCTTCATTAATGCGAATACCCAGGGCAAATCCAAAGGCACCAATACCGCAATAGTCATGTCCTTTCTCGCCATAATATTCATTGCAATAGGTTCGTGGGTTTTCGGATTAGCGCTCCTTCTCATCACTATCTGGACAGTCGCATTGCCATACAAGAAGTCAGCAGGAGCGACTTCTGTGCAGATGTTCAAGCCCATTGATACAGGCTCTTTCATGCAAACAGAGGATGACGGTCTAGGATAATGGCATAGGCATATGCTTCTCAGTCAATAGCCTTCTGCGGTCTCTATTTGTGATATCACTGGCAGCTGGCATATTCCGGCAGTGTTGTTCAAGGATGCGCAAGTCATCGCTATGTAAAGGTCAGCAGCCGCATACTCAGTCCATGCAAACTGTGAGTTCGGATTCCTCAATAATGAAAACACCTGCGCATGCGTCCAATCAGCAAATGGCTGAGGCGCTGTAGCAGTACTGTTGCCGAAGTCTACGGCATCCGCACCACCAACCTGTGAAGTTCCCCAAATTGTCCATGGTGTTCCCTGGAAGTTGTTTATCTGCACTATGTAGTCAAAAGCCTTCATATAAACGTTATTGCCGCTCTGGTTCACTATCTGTTGCATCTGTGATATCGGCTGCAAATCAAAACCAGCAGTTATGGGGTCTGTGCTTTCGAATGGTATGAAGTTTATGTAATTGCTGCTGTAAAATGAGCCAAGATCAATTCCTGATATATTATAATGCGAAGGCGCCCAGTATATTGTCGGAACGTCGCTATCGCCGAGCGAACTGTAACCTGTATACAAACTCGAAAAATTGCCGAAACGTCCAAGCGCGAGAGCCATTGCCCATCTATTCTCCCCGCAGAACACACATGTTATAGAGCCCAGATAAATGACGCTGGGCTTGCCATTTACAATGAAAGGCTGGACGCTCTTCACAGTGCTTCCGACACTGTTTGCAAGGCTTCTGTTAAGCAGCATCTCTCCTGCCTTCTCGAAATACGAGTCTGACGCATTGTTTATTACGGCAAGTTCGCTTGCGTTAAGCGGGGCGTTGAGTCCATAAAGCGTGTTCCCAGGTGTTCCTACTGTAGTTATTGGCGGATATCCTTGCAGGGATGTTGCGGGAGTTATAAGAGATCCTGAAATATTGTAACGAGTCAGGTTCACAGGAGCGGAAGAACTGGTTCCATTTACATAAACTGTTTTTGTCTGGTTGATGTACTCTATCTTAGGATGCACATAACCGATAGCAGAAATTACTATGGCTATTACGCTAAGAACTACTGCCGTGTATGCTAGCAAGGACTGCCGTCTGCCCGACTTAGAAACAGTGCGAGATTTAGACGGCATTAGTATCACATTCGCCAAGCTGAAATGAGCTGGCTTACCAGGTACGTATATTTATAATGACACCTTATATAAAGTTTATGTACGGTTTAGTCACGTAGGTATTTCAATGATGGAAAAATACGGCATGGCAATAGACGCGCATTGTCACCTTGAAATGTTTGACAATCCTCAAGTAACGGTAACGGAGTCGCTGGAAAATGGTCTTGCCGCTATTATAACCTCTGGCTGGAGTCTAAAGTCGAGCATTCTCTCATCAGAATTAACATCCATCGATGGAGTTTTTGCAAGCATAGGCGTTGGTCCGGAAGAAATGCCCCCTGAAGGATACCTGGAAAAGCTTGAAGGTCTAGCAAAGCATAACAGCAAGATAGTTGCTATTGGTGAAATAGGGCTCGACGCGAAGGCTATAGAAAAGATAAGCATTGATGCACAGAAAGAGCTGTTTATCTCGCAACTGGATTTGGCAGAAAGTCTGCACATGCCAGCTGTGATACACTCAAGGGGAGATGGAATGCTACATGAGATAATCAAAATACTGGAAGACAAAGGCACGGCAAAGGCGATGTTCCACTTCTTCGGAGGCAATGAAGAAGATGCAAAAAAGCTAGAGAGAGATGGTTATATCCTGTCAATACCTCCTCTTGAATCAAGCAGGCTAAAACGCGTCATAAGAACAGTAGATGTTGAGAGCCTGGTTGCTGAGACCGATGCCCCTTTCGTTGGCAAAAAGCCAACAGACTCAATTAACGTCGTAAGGAAAATATCCGAGTTCAAGGGTAAAGGCTTTGAGGATGTCGGCTTTATAATAAAGCAAACTATTAAAGATTACTTCGGCATAATAATCAAAGAGGGCCCGTAGCTCAGCTTGGACAGAGCGGCAGACTTCTAATCTGATGGTCGCGGGTTCAAAAATTATTTTGAGAATCCCGCCGGGCCCGAAAAAGTGATTGCATGGCAGATAACAAAAATATAGACGAAGCTATAGTACAGATAAGGCAACAGATAGAGGTATTGCTGAATGACAGTAGCGTACCTAGGAATGTCAAGGCAGCTTTGGATGAGGCGAGAAAGGCTCTTGACGCTAAAGAAGAAAGCTACTCGGTAAGAGCATCAGGTGCGACATATAAGATAGATGAGGTAAGCAACGACATAAACCTGCCGCCTTATGCGAGGACTGTGATATGGAACATACTCAGCATGCTAGAGTCAATAAAAGATCAGTAGTAGAGTATATGGTTGTCAAACAAGTGGTTGGTACTATGCCGGAAAATTCGGACAAACGTAAAAAACCTAAAAATAAAGCCAACAAGAATGCAGAATCTAATGGCATGTACTTCAAGTGCAAGACACTCTCACTGCTTCACATCCTCGGAAAGCGATGGACAGTAGATGTCATAGAGATGCTCGACTCTAAAAATGAGCTGTCTTTCAATGAGATTCTACGCATGTTGAACGGAGTAACTCCCCGTGCGCTGAGCAATATTCTTTCAGACCTTCTGAACGCTCAGGTAATACAGAAAACCAAATCATCAAAGGGAGGCGTAATGAAAATAAAGTACTCATTTACTGACAAGGGCAAATCCTTTGAGCAGTTCATACAAAGCGGCAAGAAGCTCGGCGTTGACCTGTATTCCATTGACGCGAGCTGCATAGACCGGAAGTGCAGCGAGTGCAGCCTGAATGCGCTGCACTCCAAGTAAGATTACAGCTCTAAAATCCTTCTTACTTTGGAACTCTTATACTTGTCTATACCGAGTCCGTACTTCATCTTAACTATCCTTAATGTCATGCCATTCTTCTTGAGCCAATCCTTGAAGCCACGCATGTCTACTTTCTGATCATATCCGAATGCCACTATATCCGGCCTGAATTTTTTAACTATCGAATACTTGTCATCATCAGTTTTCATGGTACTGCCTATCACAGCACTGTCGACAATTTTTAAGGATTTTACCATGAGCAGGCGCTCATTCTCATCGAAGAATGGCGTTTTTCCTTTTATGGCCTTTATGCTGCTGTCTCTCGCAACAACAACTATAAGAAAATCCCCCAGGTGCTTAGCCTTGCTAAGGTAATCAACATGTCCGGGATGCAATATGTCAAAGGAGCCGAAGGCCATTACCTTTTTCACGTGACTACCATTACAGTTTGCCTATGTCATTGATTATGTCAATATCCAAAGTACGTTTTCCTATTTTCCAATTTGCAGGTATAGCACATACATGGCCCTCAGCAGCTGGGGTGTCGCGTATGTACTTAAGTGCCATGAACGAAGTAAAAATGTGGTCAACGTCCTTTCCAAGCGCATCGTTGTGTATGGACGCATATTGCACGATACCATCTGGGTCAACAATCATGCTGCCTCTCCTCGCTGCGCCTGTTTCAGCGTTAAGGAAACCATATTCGGTGCTTATCTTCTTGTTGAAATCCTCTATCAGTGGTATTTTGCTTTCCTTTACTCTTGGTGATGTTTCGCTCCATGCCTTATGCGAGAAAATGCTGTCAGTGCTTATGGCTATTATCTCAGCGCCATTTTTCTTGAACTCACTATAACTCGACATAAATGCTTCTACGTCCGTGGCGCAGACAAAGGTAAAATCACCAGGATAAAAAGTAAGTATAACCCATTTGCCCTTCTCCCCTGAAAGCCGGAACTCATCTATCTTTCCCTTCTCCGGAAACCACGCCTTAGCCTTTATCTCTGGTGCAGGATCTCCTATACTCCATGCTGCATACATCATATCACATTAACTGTTTTGCAGGAAAACTATAAATGCTATTTGGCATCAGCGTAATACCTCACATCGCTGACCAACTTAGTTGCCACTGACATTTAAATATATTGCGCAATTTATACAGAACTAAATGCATTAGTGATAGAATGCCTAAAACAAAGATAATTGCAACATACGGGCCAAGTCTTGACGACGAAAGAAATCTTCTTGCAGTATTGAAATATGCAGATATAATACGCCTCAACTTCTCACATGGAAACATTGAGGAAAAGGCTGAAGTGATAAAAAGGATAAGGAAGCTGTCAGCGCATCTCGATAAGGATATCGCAATACTAGCTGACCTTCCAGGTCCGAAGATTCGCGTCTCCAAGCTCGATAATCCGATAGAGATAAAGAATGGTGATACTGTTTCGTTTAATTACATAGATCGTGCATCCGGTAATGATGTGCCAATGGATATAGACATATGCAAAGAGGTTAAAAAGGGCTCTGAAATATACATAGGAGACGGCGAGCCAAAACTCCTGGTTACTGCAGCATCAGGAGGTAAAATAATCTGCAAGGCACTTCAGGATGGGAAGATAGGCAGCAGGAAGGGCATAAACGTCAAGGGGTCTTCGCTATCTGCAGTGCCTCCAACCAATGATGATGTAAAATTCGCTAAATTCGCCGTGGAACAGAATCTAGATTTTATAGCGATGTCATTCGTCAAGTCAGCAGAAGATTTGGCAAAGATGCGCAGCATAGTGGATGGAATATCTATAATATCTAAAATAGAGCGTCAGGAAGCAATAGATAACATAGAATCAATAGCTAATGCTTCAGACGCCATAATGATAGCTAGGGGAGACATGGCCTTGAATATAGATTTCAGAAAGGTGCCTATCGTTCAGGATAAGATAATAGAGGTATGCAGGAATGCGAAAAAGCCAGTAATAGTTGCTACTCAGATGTTAAGCACCATGGCGAAAAACCAGATGCCTACCCGTGCAGAGATGACAGATGTTGCAAATGCGGTCAAATCAGGAGTGGACTGCGTGATGCTCAGCGATGAAACTGCTGTAGGCAGCTATCCTGCAGAAACGGTTCAGGCAATGTCAAGCATTTTATCATATACTGAAGATGAGATGCCGCACAACTTTATAATGCAGAAACACGCAAGCTCTGGTCATGAAGGCATAGCAGTTGCCGCGGCCAGCATATCATACACCTGCAACATGCGTTGCATATTCGTGCCAACTCACAGCGGCGCTACAGTAAAGATGCTGTCCAGTCTGCGCCCCGAGTCTGCAATAGTCGCGCTTTCCGCATCTGATAAGATGCGCAGGTCATTGGCATTGTACTATGGTATAATCGGGGCAAAGGCGCAGAAGAATGATTCTGATGGTGCGCCTGAAGTCAAGGAGTATGCGAAGAAGCTCGGTGTAAAAAGCTACATGTTAGTCTATGGCCACAAGGTTGCTGGAAACACGAGTGATGCGATAAGGTGTTTCTGGGGCGAGTAGTATACTACCCTCTTTTCGAGAACCGTATGCTGACTATCCCCGCGGCATTGTTCTGAAGGCTTGAATTGCTGAATTGGAAGACCAATCCATTGCCATAGATCCCAGGCTGTAGTCGTGTTGTAAAGTTGTAATTCTTATCAGCACCTGTTATGTTTAGTACGGCAAGCTCTGATATTCCCGAATTCGTTAATTCTCCGACACCTAAACTAGATTTACTGCCTAATGATATAGCAGATACAGAAACGGTAGTGTTGTCAAGGTAGCTGGCTGAGTTATAATCCCCATTGATGTAAGGGGCGTAAACAAACAAGAGACCGTCGCCGATGGGCTTCCACAGCGTAACGTTTGATCCATTCAGACTGTAAATACTCGCGTTCCAGCTGGATACGCTAGGGAATGTAACATAACTCTTGAATACAGAAGTACCAACAGCATTGACAGTGCTCCATCCTATAATGTTATCATTTGTTGAATAATATTGTGGAGCACCGAATATACTCTCCATATAGCCAAGTTCTTCAGGAAGTGTTGTACCGTTGTATGCGCTTCTGTCAAGCGTTACTATAGTTGTATTGTATAAGTACAGTCCAAGCAGCGACTGATTCACGAAACTCTGATTTACTACTGATATGTAACCCGGCCCAAAGCCAAGCCCTATTTCACTAGAATCTACCACAAGTGGTATGTTGTAAAGAGGTGATTGCTGTGTTACATTCTCCCTACTCAGATAACCTCCAAGTATTGGCTTGTGGGTAAATATGGTGGAGAACATGTCCTCAGCTGGGTACAGCGCCGGATCAACTGAGTACTGATTAGGCAGTGCAGGAAGCTGAAGTATAGAAAAATTATTGCTGTGCTGTCCCAATAACATGTAAAACTGTGATATTGCAGGCGTAGTTGTCATGTTAGCAGCAAGAGATGCTGAAAGCGGAGGCGTAGCGGTCTCAATAAGTATCAAGAATGTTATAACTGCTGTAATCGCTATGAGAGAGTTCCTTGCCATGCCTGTTGAACTGCGTCTGCTGATCCTATTAAATAGTTCCTTTACCCCGAAAGCTGCGAGTATGGCTGTAGCGACAGTTACTATCATGTCAAAACGTCCAGGTTCACGCAGTACATTCAATATCGGTATAGCCTTTATAACAAGGTACGGCCCAGGAACTGTTGCTGAGTTGTCTACAAGGATATATGGCCCAAGAGCGAGAAGGAAGAACACAACCCCCAAGGCAGTCCACAAATAAACCTGTCTGTCAGTCTTCCTTGTCTTGTAAATCCCGTATGCTGCAAGCACTAGTGCAACATATCCTATATATGATGTTGTCTCGCTGATATCCTGATGGTATATGCTTGAATAGGATTGCGCAGCTCCGTTAAAAATGCCATTGTAATACGGAGGAACAAAAAATGAGAGAAGGTCATCGCTCCATATCTCATTATGGTACACATCATTGAGCTGGTTAACTACCGAACTAGAAAATCCCTTGACTATAGGAATAAATGCCCAGGATCCTATAATTGTAGCAGAAACTAGGAATACAATCACAAGCATGGCAAACTCCCTGCTTATCACTATCTTCCTGTGGTTTTTGCTTATGGCAAATGCCAGAGTAATCAACAACAGTGCCATAAGCGTTATTATTCCCTGCTCTATCTCACCCATGAATATGCCAAGCAGGAAGAATACGGCAAGCACGACTGCACTTGCATACTTCCCATACTTTATACGCAGGTAATCCCTATTCACTATCCTCAAAAGCATGTATATTGATAGTGGAATCCACTCCAAATTCGCATAATCCAAATGGCCGTATGACTGCGCTATGTGGAATGCGCTGAAAGTAAAGATTATACCGGCAATGAATGCTGCATACTTGTTCTTGACTATGTAGTCGGAAAGCACGTACATGCCGAAGCCAGAGAGCACTATACCAATGAAGAAGAGGATATTGTAAGCAAGCATCGGGCTTACTGCCTGGAATGGTGCGACTATCATCGCACCTATCGGCATTAACGTTTCATAGATCAGGTTTGCTCCTACCGGCCAGAACAAAAGGTTTGTTGTCCAAAAACTTTGATGCAGAGTAAATGTAGAGTACGGAACCCACCACAGGTTCCACATGCTCTGGTATGGATCACCGCCAGTGCCAGCTATAGTCCCATTGATGTTCGCACTCACAGGCCAAAATATAATTAGTGCAATGAAGATGTAAGCAACTATGGCTGCTATACCGGCTTTGTTGCGCGAGAAAAATCCTAATATGCTTGAATTTTTGTGAGAAGGATCATGATGTACAGTATCCATTGCAGCGCCTAACAGCGCTACTATGGTGTTGCAATTAATATAAAGATTCCGTAAATTCTTACCGCAGCTATCTGAATCTTATACTGTCAAGGTTCATCGGTGCACGGCCCTCAATCCTGAATCTGCTTCCTAGCGTCTTCGCAAGGTCGTCGCACTTGCTCTCTTCTCCATGCATCGTGTATACTTTCTTCGCCTGTGGCCTCAGATGTTCGACAAAGCTTATGAGCTGCGGCCTATTGCTGTGCCCTGAAAACATGTCCATTGTCTTCACCTGCATGTTTATTTGCATAGGTTCAAGCTTGCCATCCTCTCCTGGCAACGCCGTTTCCTTAAGGCCATTCTGGACCCTTCTTCCGAAAGATCCGGCGCTGTTGTAGCCCACGAATACGAGAAGGTTCTTTGGATCTTCTGCCAGCAGCCTGAAGTACTCAAGGCTTGTGCCTCCATTCATCATTCCGCCACTGGCAAGTATCACAGCCGGGCCCTTCTCCACAATCTCGCTCCGTTCTCCCTTTGCTATCTCAAATATCTCGCTCTCAAAAGGTGAGTTATTGTTAAGTATGCGATGCCTCAAGCCCATCTTAAGATATTCCGGATAGGCAGTGTGTATGGCGCTCGCCTCGAGTATCATTCCATCAAGGAATACCGGCACTTCCATCTTGTGCGCATTGTTAGCCATAAAACTCTCAAGGACTAGCTGAAGCTCCTGAGCCCTTCCTATTGCGAACAATGGAATAAGCACCTTGCCACCGTTATCTGTTGTGCTCTTGATAAGTTGCATAAGATCCTCTTCCCCGTGCTGTCTGTCATGTCCCATGTCTCGAGGCCCGCCATAAGTGCTTTCCATAAAGAGGGCATCTATCCTCGGGTATTTTGTATCTGCCTGGTCAAAGAGGCGCGTAAAACCGTACTTCATATCTCCAGTATGGACTATGTTGTAAAGACCTTCTCCTATGTGCAAGTGCACAGTGGCACTTCCAAGTATGTGCCCTGCATTGTGGTACGTGAGCTTTATTTCATCAGTAATGTTGGTTACCTCTCCAAGATCCCGCGGTATCATGTGCATGAGCATGTTCTTTATGTCCTTTTCGCCATAAAGTGGCGTGCCCCCGGTTCGCATCACAAGCTTGGTATAGTCATAAAGTGACAATGCGGCAAGATCCCTGCTCGGCGGAGTGCAGTACACCGGACCGTTGTATCCAAATTTGAAAAGATACGGTACAAATCCTATATGATCCATGTGTGCATGAGTCAGAACAACTGCATCAAGGTCGTTTATTGTTATGTTCGCCCCATCAAGATACGGGAATGCCTTATTTTCAGTTGCAGCATTGTCAAAGCCCTTTATTCCAGGCTCTGGGCTTATGCCGCAGTCTATCAATATTTTTGAATGGTTTGTTTCAAGGAGCAGGCACGATCTCCCTACCTCACGGAAGCCGCCCAGTGCAGTGGCCTTCACCCACTCACTCTTTAACATTGGCTGGTTTATCTTCTTGCCCAATGAGGTAAGGAACTTCTTCCTGAACTCACTCTCTTTGACTACAAGACCGCGAACGCCTTTTATGACATCACTGTTCATCGTCGGTACGCGCAGAACCTTGGGTACCCAGCTTGTCTCTGTGATTATCCTTATTAAGGTGCCTCCACCTTTTCCTATTACCAAGCCTGGCTTCATGGCCTCTATATAAACTTGAGAGAACTCCTTATCAAAATGTATTCCATCCTCGTTGATTCCCGCATCCGTAGGTACAATCTCGAGTATTTTCTTAAGAGCTATATCTTCATCCTTCAGCTTTGACGGATCGCTTCTGACTATAAGCCGCTTCTTTATCGAGGACGAGATGTTCCTTATTAAGCTATCGTCATTGTATACAAAAGCTATATCCTTAACATAGACTGCAACGTCCGGACCCTCAAACTCTATGTTTGATATGCCAGCCTCTTCAGGCATCAGCTCCTTTATTTTCTCCTTTATGTTAATGTTCTTATCCTTCTCCCTTGATTCATTATCCAACAAACCACGTATTGATTAAAGTATCTGCTACCCCTTAAAAGAAAACCAAAAAAGTGTCTACTATCTATTTGAGCATCTTTTCTATCTCTTCTTTACTGTACTCCTTGTAACCCTTCTTTGTTATGGTAATCATCTTTATGCCGTCACCAGTAGCGGAGTCCCGCTTCATGGCTATCTTGAGCGCCCTTGCTATGTGCTTTGCAGCTTCCTGCGTGCTCATGCCCTCCTGATAAACGCCTTCTATATAACCTGTTGCGGCT